>NZ_LWGG01001082.1:0-2672 GCF_001635365.1 Oleiphilus sp. HI0128
AGTATTTTGGTTTGAACGAACATATTTCGTTAGGTTGTAGATATCTACACCTGCGTCGCCTTGTGCAGTCTCATCATCGTTAACACGAACAACAATTCGGCCTGCATCGACACGTTCGATTACACCACCTCGATCTGCAACCACACATACACCGGAGTCCTGAGCAACAATTCGCTCAATACCCGTACCAACCAATGGCTTTTCAGCACGTAGGGTTGGAACAGCCTGACGCTGCATGTTTGACCCCATCAAAGCACGGTTCGCATCATCGTGTTCCAAGAAAGGAATCAAAGAAGCTGCTACCGATACTACCTGACGTGGTGACACGTCCATATAGTTAACCTTCTCAGGTGGCGTTACTGTAAATTCGTTTTTATATCGAACGTTAACAAGCTCTTCAGTTAGCTTACCGTCTTCACTAACAACAGCACTAGCCTGTGCGATAATGAAGCCACTTTCTTCAATTGCTGACAGATACTCGATCTCGTCTGTTACAACACTGTCAACAACTTTTCTATACGGACTCTCTAAGAAGCCAAAAGAGTTAGTTCGTGCGTAGGTTGCCAAAGAGTTAATCAAACCGATGTTTGGACCTTCAGGCGTTTCGATAGGACAAACGCGACCGTAGTGAGTCGGGTGTACATCTCGAACCTCAAAACCAGCACGCTCACGAGTCAAACCACCTGGGCCTAATGCTGATACACGACGCTTATGAGTCACCTCAGAAAGCGGGTTGTTCTGATCCATAAACTGAGATAACTGGCTAGAACCAAAGAATTCTTTAACGGCTGCAGCGACAGGCTTAGCATTGATCAAGTCTTGTGGCATTAGACCATCAGACTCAGCCATGCTCAAACGCTCACGTACAGCTCTTTCAACACGAACCAAACCAACACGGAATTGGTTCTCTGCCATTTCACCTACAGATCGAATACGACGGTTACCCAAGTGATCGATATCATCAACTTCACCCTTACCATTTCGAATATCGATCAATGTTTTCAAGACATCGATAATATCTTCATTTGACAGTACGCCTTCGCCCGTCTCATCGCTACGTCCGATACGGCGATTAAACTTCATGCGGCCTACTGCAGAAAGATCGTAGCGCTCAGAAGTAAAGAACAAGTTCTTGAACAGGTTCTCTGCTGAATCCTTAGTTGGCGGCTCACCAGGACGCATCATACGATAAATCTCTACCAGAGCTTCAAGCTGATTACTTGTCGGATCGATTCTTAGCGTATCAGACATGAACGGGCCGCAATCTAGTTCGTTCGTATAAATCGTCTCGAACGATTCGATACCCGCTTCAATAATTGTATCGATCACTTCATCAGTGATTTCGGTATTACACTCAACAACCAATTCGCCAGTTTCTTCATTGATCAAGTCTTTCGCTGTCACCTTGCCGTGTAGGTACTCACGTGGAACTTCAAGGTGATTACCAAGCTTCTCAAGCTGTCTGATATGACGCGCAGTAATACGACGACCTTCTTCAACGATAACCTTACCGTCAGCATCTTTAATTTCGAAACTTGCAAGCTCACCACGTAGGCGAGCAGGCACCAACTCTAGCTTACAGCTCTCGCCGGAAATAACGAATGCACTGGTATCGAAGAACATTTCAAGAATTTCTTGTGTGCTGTATTCAAGCGCACGTAGCAAGATCGATGCAGGTAGTTTACGACGTCGGTCAATACGAACAAAAACGTTGTCTTTCGGGTCAAACTCAAAGTCCAACCATGAACCACGGTAAGGAATAACACGAGCAGAGTGTAACAACTTACCAGAAGAGTGTGTTTTACCCTTATCGTGATCAAAAAATACGCCTGGAGAACGATGCAACTGAGAGACGATTACACGCTCAGTACCGTTAACAACAAATGTACCATTTTCGGTCATGAGCGGCATTTCGCCCATGTATACTTCTTGCTCTTTGATGTCTTTGATTGCTTTATTTGATGATTCTTTATCATAAATAATCAATCGAACCTTAACACGCAATGGAGCTGCGTATGTTACACCACGCTGAATACACTCTTTTACGTCAAATGCGGGTTCACCCAAACGGTAGCTCACATATTCTAATGCAGCATTACCTGAGAAGCTCAAAATTGGAAAAACTGACTTGAATGCAGCGTGAAGACCAACATCGTCACGAGACTCTGGGTCATTGTCACTCTGCAAGAAGCTTAAGTACGAGTCTATTTGAATAGACAAAAGATACGGCACATCCATGACGGTTGGTAACACGCCAAATTCTTTACGAATACGCTTTTTCTCTGTATACGAGTAGGCCATTTATATTCCCCAGTTTTGTGACTTAACGGTCTGAATTGTTGAACGGTTGACACCGTTTAATAACAGGCTATGTTTAGAAAGAGATACTTATTGCATGCTCAAGGCTTTGCCAAATATTCCTTTCTAACAAACCTTCTTATAGTTTGTTCTATGATGCTTGTTAGCATCAATATAATGAAAGCTATCTACTAACTAACAACAGAAAAAGGCCGGCAGCAAATGCTACCAGCCAATTTCGTTAGGATGCGTGTGCTTCTGCATGCATCAAATAACTATAATTATAGTTACTTAACTTCAACAGATGCGCCAGCTTCCTCAAGCTCTTTCTTAGCAGCTTCAGCGTCGTCTTTGCTAACGCCTTCTTTAACAGT
>NZ_LWGG01001083.1:0-1455 GCF_001635365.1 Oleiphilus sp. HI0128
ACCGCTCAATCTCAACACATAATATCAACCAATTTATTTTAAAGAGCTTAAGTCAATGATTGAACAAATTCAGAGCTTTGGCCCACAGCACCACCTTCAGGGTATCTATACTGCTCCAGAAGAAGACTGCAAGAAGCCTTGTTTCTTGATAATTAATGCTGGTGCAGTTCATAAATCAGGCCCTTTCAATTTGCATGTACATCTCGCAAAATTCTTGGCTGATCTAGGGTATGCCAGCTTTCGATTTGACCTGAGTGGGCAAGGTGATAGCACCCGCATCGCATCACCTTCTTCTCGAACAGAGCAAATTACCAAGGATATGCTTGCAGCCTTGGATTGCCTTGAAGCTCAGTTTAACCACTGCAGTGTAATTTCTTTTGGCCTTTGTACAGGTGCCGAGAACGCTCACAAAATTGCTGTAAAGGATGATCGTGTCAAAGGTTTAGTTTGGATAGATGGCTATGGTTACCTAAGTCCAAAGTTTAATCGTGTGAAATTTCTCAAAAAGCTATCTCAGCCCTTCAACCTGATTAAGGCTTTAATTAAGCGGCTGACTAAAACCAAAGCTATGTCTTCAGAATCGAGCGATAATCAAGCAAATAATGTTGATGACTATGTCTGGCGCTTGCCGGAAAAAAGTCAATATAAGGCCGACATGGAAGTATTGCATCAACGCGAAGCCAAGTGCCTATATGTCTACAGCGGAGGGGTACAGTCCTACTACAACTATCAGGGACAAATGAAAGATGCATTTCCTGGCGAGTTCTTCACGCAAATATTTGAAGAAGTCTATTTCCCCAAAGCTGACCATACTTTTTTCATGCTGAACGATAAGCACAGCTTGTTCGACGCGATTAAAAACTGGTTAAGCAGACATTACTAAAGTGAGGCAAGGATGCTTTCGATTAAACCAACAACCACCACCATCGGCCTTTTTTTTGTAATGGTTTTTGCCTCGTACTGGCTATTCCTGAATAAGACAGGCATCGATACTTCTGATCCTGGTGATGCTGCGTTTCCTGTCGCAATATTAGGTGATTCAGACAGTCATAGCTATCGAGATAAATATGACAATAAAGCTAGAGGAGGCGACTTCCATAGCGTCACTTACAACTGGCCAGCACTATGGGACAGATTTCGATCTGAGCAAGTTAATCTTGGAGCATTCGGGACATGGGGTGAAAGTTACCGCTGGGCAAGAATCAAGAACTGGCTTAAGCTCCCTGCCCGAGCCCCCAAGAAATTAGACTTCGACTATAACTATGCAGTTTCCGGACTTCGCTGTCAGTCTTTGCTTGAAGGCTGGCCCTATCAAGCAAAATGGCTGATCTCTCGCTTGCAGCGCTCTCCGGACTTCTGGGAAAAGGGGCTGGTCATCATTCGAATCGGCGTAAACAATCTCGGCTCAACCAAACTATTAGAACAATGGGGAGTCAGCGGCTTAGACAAGACAGC
>NZ_LWGG01001084.1:0-1629 GCF_001635365.1 Oleiphilus sp. HI0128
GAACAACTGCGTTCCGCAATAGGGCATATCGTTCAAAATGCCATAGATGCGACCGACAAAGCAGGAGAGGTCTCCATTGCCAGCAAGCAAACTTCCGAGCATATCTTTCTTTTTATACAAGACAGCGGCATTGGTATGAGCGAAGAGTTCATTCAGAACCAATTATTTAAGCCTTTTGAAAGTACCAAAGGCCTTACGGGTATGGGAATCGGCGTGTACCAAAGCCGTGAATATTTAAGAAAACTAGGCGGCACAATCAGCGTCACGAGCCAGATAGAAGTAGGCACCTGCTTCACCTTAAAAATTCCTCTGGCTAAAGGTTAATTCAAGGGTAAAATTTCAATGCTATTTCAAAGACTGTACGGGTAATTAAACGTGAAACGAAAACTTTTAATTGTAGAAGATGATCCTGGCCTACAAAGCCAAATGCGTTGGTGTTTTGAAGGCGTTGACGTACATCTCGCATCAGACAGGGAAGCTGCGTTGTCCATACTCCGTCGTGAAGAGCCACAAGTCGTGACACTGGATCTTGGACTACCTCCAGACCCAGGCGGTTCAAGCGAAGGCTTTCAAGCGCTCGAAGAGATACTAAGGCTAGCCCCAACAACAAAAGTAATCGTTGTTACTGGACGGGAGGAAAAAGAAAATGCTGTCAAAGCTGTTGGCTTGGGCGCAAGTGATTTTTTCCAAAAACCTTTAGATGCCGATATTCTTTCATTTATTGTTGATCGAGCCTTCCGCATGCATGAGCTGGAGAAGCAAAATCAAGAACTATCAACAGGCTCATCCTCATCACGCTTAGCGGGCATTATAGCGAGTAGCAGCAAGATGCTAGAAGTCTGTCGAATGATAGAAAAAATAGCACCTGCTGATGTGACGACCCTTTTATTAGGTGAAACCGGGACAGGAAAAGAAGTACTCGCGAAAGCAATTCATCAAGTTAGCCCAAGGCAAGATAACCCGTTTGTCGCTATTAACTGCGGAGCAATTCCTGAAAACCTGCTTGAAAGCGAGCTATTTGGACACGAGAAAGGTGCTTTTACTGGCGCAACCCAAACCAAACAAGGAAAGATTGAACTCGCAGATAGCGGCACTTTATTTCTTGATGAAATTGGCGACATGCCGATGCCGCTTCAAGTTAAGCTATTACGCTTCCTTCAGGAAAGAGTGATTGAAAGAGTTGGCGGCGTTAAACCGATACCCGTAGATGTTCGAGTTGTTTGCGCAACCCACCAGAATGTCCAACAACTCATTGACCAAAACTTATTCAGAGAGGATCTCTATTATCGAGTGAGTGAAATTTCTCTCAATATCCCCCCCATCAGGGAGCGTGACGGTGATGCGATTATCATTGCACAAGCTTTGCTTAAAACTTTCGCTCAACAAATGAACCGTCCGACATTAGCATTTAACGAAGATGCGATGCGAGCAATAAAGAGCTATGAATGGCCAGGTAATGTTCGAGAAATTATTAACAAAGTAAAGCGGGCAGTCATCATGGCTGATGATAAGCTTGTCACGAGCTCAGACCTTGAGCTGTCAAATGATGCTTGTGCGACTGAAGAGGCGCTTAATCTTCGCCAAATAAGAGACGCAGCAGAAAAAACGGCAATCACACAAGCTATTCAT
>NZ_LWGG01001085.1:0-10692 GCF_001635365.1 Oleiphilus sp. HI0128
AGTGCAGGATATTATTCTTATATCGCGAATGACGAGCTACCTGACTTTGGCGCAATCGCAGGCGGAAGTAGAACGTTTCTTTATTGAATTGACGCAATCAGGCGTCTCTACAGAAGCTCTGGCTGAACTATTTCCCATTGACGTTAAGCGTTTTGACCGTGAACTGGTGGAGAGTATTCAGCTTCAGGAACGAATTGTTCCGCGTGAAGTGATCTGGAATCAGGCCTTGCCTAGAATGATGGCGTCTAACAATTGGGTTGTCGCAGGCAGCCGTACAAAATCTGGGCGAGCAATCATGGCCAATGATCCTCACCTGGAAGTAAATCGTTTGCCCAATGTTTGGTGTGAGCAAAGCTTATCATGGAGCGGCGGTTCGCTAATCGGAATGGGGATGCCCGGTTTGCCTGGTGTGTTGGTTGGTCGCAATAAGCAGGTTGCTTGGGGAGTGACTTATACCTTCATGGATACGGTAGATAGTTGGGTAGAAGATTGTAAGGGTGGGCAGTATCGGAAAGACGGTGCTTGGCATGATTTCGCTACTCGCAGAGAGGTGATAAAACGGAAAAAGTCAGCGGATGTTGAGCTTTGTTATTACGAGAATAAGCATGGCGTACTCGAAGGTGATCCGGCTATCGCGGGTCATTACATTGCTACGCGTTGGGCTGCTGCAGATTCAGGTGCTGCGTCTATTATGGCTGCCTTGAAGATGGGGGATATGTCTTCAGCTGCAGAGGCAATGGCTACCTTGGGTAAGATCGAGTCAGCCTGGAACTGGGTGATTGCTGATTCTGAGGATAACATTGCTTATCAGATGTCGGGTCTAATGCCTAAGCGCTGTGCTGGTTGGAATGGGTTTGTGCCAATATCGGGCTGTGATTCAAACAATGATTGGCAGGGTCTGGTGGATATAGAAGACTTGCCTTGTGCCTATAATCCCGAAAATGGCTATTTAGTCACGGCGAATCAGGATCTAAACCACCTGGGGCGTGTTGATCCAATTAATATGCCGATGGGGGATTACCGAGCGAGTAGAATTGAAGAGGTATTGGCGAGCCATAAAACGCACGATATCGAATCAATGAAAGCTCTGCAGATGGACGTTTATTCAAAGCAAGCAGGGTTGTTTCTAGATATTCTATTGCCGCTGCTGGAATCAAATGGTGAAACAGGTGAACTCTATCAGATGCTTAAGCAATGGGATCACCGTTATGACCTGGACTCTATAGGCGCTCCAGTTTTTGAGGCATTCTATGATTTACTGAGAAAAGAAGTCTTTGGTTTGCAGAGGATAGGTTTGGGTGGCGATGTGATTGAGCACTTATCCCAGGATAGTGGATTGTTTATCGATTTCTATCAGAATTTTGACCGTATATTAGTGAGCGATAAATCTGCCTGGTATTGCGATATCACACGCGATGAAGCCTACCTTTCAGCCTTCAATAAACTCAAAGCACTAAAGGAGCCGTTATCGAAGAAGCATAATCAGAGTTGGGGAGAGGTGAATACTATTGCTTTGAACAATATTGTATTCCAAGGGAAGCTGCCGACCTTGCTCGGTTTTGATACTGAGTCGATACCCTTGCTGGGCGGGCGGGCAACGCCTCACCAAGGTCAGGTTTATCGTAGCGCTGGGCGTGACACCAGTTTCGCGCCATCGGTGCGTTTGATTGCTGATATGGGCGAGTCAAGCTTACATACTTGTTTGGCAGGCGGTCCTTCAGATAGTCGCTTCTCGCGATGGTATAAGTCCGGATTAGACGATTGGCGTGTCGGACGTTATAAAATCCTGGATAGCTGAGCTAGTCCGTGGGTGAGATAACTTGTTTTGTTAGCAAAGACTCGCGAAGTTGTTCTGTTCTTCGGTAGTTAACCAATAGGTCAGATATTCCTAGTAGAGAGCCTGAACGTACATTCAATGTTTCTGTATTAGCTTGATAAAGTACCTCGAAATAGTCGACAAAGCCAAATATTTGAGAATAACTTTTTGCGTAAATATAGCCCTGATATTGATGTGAAATCTCGGTGCGAGGGAGCTGGTTTACACTAGCAACTACATGTGGCCACGCCTTTTCAAAAGGCATGGATAGGGAAAACTGATCTATTTTGTGAAAAAAGGTACTTGCTTCAGTTGAGACGCAATTAGGCAGTGGTGGGCACCAATTGAGACTAGGTTCAGGATCACTTTGTTGTAGCGGGCTGACAGCGCAGCCACTTGTCATCGCTAGCAGAGTAAGGCTGACATAGAGAGCACAGTTCTTAGGCTTCAAGTGCTGTCACTTCCATAATTGCCTGGCGGAGTTCTGCGTTCAGAACAAATTTTGCTTCCTCTATTACACGTTCAACATCTTCACCGTATACCAACTTATTGGCGCCATTAAGTGTTAAGAATTCCTTTTTTTGCAGCGTTGCAATGAAGTTTCGGAACAGTGCTTTGTCAAAAAACTCCGGGGCATTGAGACCAAAGAGAATCGACATGCGTTCAGCCATAAGTGTACTCTGTTTTTCAAGTTCTTCGGCATCAAGCTTCCCTGAACCACTACGCGTAAGAATGGCAACAACTATGTAGTAGCGTTCCAAGGTCTGGATGATCAAACGAGATAAGATGGACAAGTTTACGAAGGCCTCACTGCCGCTTGCCGGACGAGTAATGTACTCACCGTTGTCAATTACCAGCTTGTGTTGGATGAGTACTTTTAGCCAGTCTTCAAATACTGTTTCGACCTCGTCACTGCTCCAGCGAAGGAAAAGTTCTGCCTGAATGTAAGGGTAGATTGATTTGAACAGGCTATATAGCTGAGTTTTCTCAATGCGACTGTTATTTTGCATTAAACAGGCGATCAAAGAGGGGATTGCGAACAAGTGAAGTATATTATTTCGGTTGTAAGTGAGCGACACAGCATTTCTATCGGTCAGGCTAATAATGTCGCCCAGTTCTTGTTTTTGCCTCTCGACCAGGTGCATATTTTCAGCGTACTCAATCCAGTCAAAGCCATCACCTTCGGCAAAAGTGATATCTTCGCTGTAAGGTTGTTCTTTTAACAGGCTATTGAAGCAGTTCATTACGCGGCCTAGTACTTTCGCATCCATGGCATAGCGTTCGGTTGCCAGTAGTACCAAGGCAGTGAAATTAATAGGATTAATCGCAGCGGAGCTATTGATTCCGGTAACGATTTCCTGAGAGAGCTTGTCGACAAAACCGGACAACCATTGCGGTTTCTCGGTTTGCATTCCCGTAAAGTCTCGCCAGTTTTCTTGGTGTTGGTCCAGGTAGGCCTCAAGGTAGATAGGTTCACCAAAGTTCAAGCTAACTTTACCAAAAGAGCGGCGTAGGTTTTTAAGTGATTTGAATAGGCCAAATATAGACTCTTTTTGCTTCTTGTTGCCACGAAGCTCGCCTTGATAAGAACTGCCCTCTAATACTTTCTCATAGCCGAAATAGGTGGGTACAAAGGCGATAGGCTTTTGTTGGTCACGGAGATAGGAGGTGACAGTCATCGCTACCATGCCAGCGCGAGGCGAAAGTGTGCGTCCTGTGCGGCTTCTACCACCCTCAACAAAGTACTCTACTGAGTAGCCGCGTTTGAAAATGGTGTGGATATACTCAGAGAAAACCGTTGAGTACAGAGGGTTGCCCTTGAAGCTTCGGCGCATAAAGAAAGCACCGCCGCGGCGTAAAATTGAACCGACAATAGGAAGGTTTAAGTTAATGCCCGCTGCAATATGTGGCACCATGATTCCCTCTTCAAATAATTTGGAAGAAAGTAATAGGTAATCGATGTGGCTACGATGACAAGGTGCGTAGACGACAGCGTGATCTTTGGTGACATCACGGACTTTGTCGACATTGTTAGCGCTGATACCGTTATAAATCTTATTCCACAGTTTATTGAGTAAACGTTCAAGAAAATGGATGGTGGATATTTGTAAGTTGGAAGCCAGTTCGTCTGCGTAGCTTAAAGCTATTTGTCTGGACTGGGCTGGTGTCTTACCTTCTTCACTGGCGTGTTTCTCAATTGCGGCTTTCACTGGGCCGCTATTAATAATGCCGTGAACGAGGTTTTGTCTGTGAGATAGGTTCGGGCCCAGCACGGTTTGGCGTACACGACGAAAGTGAACACGTAAAATACGAGCGGCTTTTCGAGCACAAATCTTCTCGTCTTGCTTACTTTCCTCGAGCATTTGTTGCACAGAAAGTGGCTGATTGAATTGTACTAGGCTGCGACGGCCGTGAAGGAGTATTATCAAGAGCTTTTTGAAAGGCCCGGATACCGCCCAGCCGTCAGAAAAAAGTAATCTAAACCATGACTTTTCTTTTTCGGGGGAGCGACCCCAAAATAAAGTGACCGGAACAAGTTGAACGTCCAATGGGTCTATATCGGAATTTTTATTGCTCTCGGCAATGGTCTTGACGATTTGTTTGAGCCGATTAGTGACCATAGGGGTTTGGCGTTTTTTAAACCAGTTTCCTTGACGTTCATACAAGAAGAAAAAAGAGCGCCTAACCGAGTTTTCATTGAGTTTGAGTTGTGCTTGGGCAGAAGGGAGTCCAGACTTAATGCAGCTGTTTTCGAGGACGAGACGAGCAGAGAGTGAGCTGTATTGTAAAACATAACAAACCGGCTTGTTCGGGTCTATTTTAAGGCTTTCCGTGTCGGCACCTTTTACTTCAACGCGAACCCACAAGAATAGAATTTTTCTTAGCAGGCTAAATAGTAAAGAACTTAATCCGAAAAAATGACTCATAAACTAAGGGTCTCCGTTTAGTTCAATTATGTGCAGTACCGGGTTGCTCTACTACAAGCATTCAGCGTCTTAACTTCTGTATATGGGCTGAATCATGTAATCGAGTTGTCGAGCAGTATATGTTGGTGGGCTAGTTTATAGGCAAGCCTGCCCCAAGGCAAAATTCACTTGTTTGCTGTCGGCCATAAATCACAGCTCTGTGGCTGCTTTATCTCAAGTCTTTCACATATTTGTAACCGCAAGGTTAAATCTGTGGGGCAAAAGATTACTACCTTGAAAGCTTTGCTGAAAACACTTGAAATTAAAGAGTACGCTCTCTATATTTTCCTGCCGGGCCTTACGATCAGAGAAGACCCGTCGACTCGCATTGTAGAAGAGTCTGTCGTGAGTCAATATGTTAATCATAACAATATGAATCTAGAGTTAATTCAATTCAGAGTAAACCATGATACAAGTTTCCAATCTTACTAAAAATTTTGATGACTTCTGCGCTGTAAATAATATCAGCTTTACTGTCAAACCTGGTGAAGTCTTAGGGTTTCTAGGGCCAAATGGCGCAGGTAAATCAACAACAATGAAGATCCTGACAGGGTTTTTGGCACCCAGTGAGGGGCAGATAGCGGTAATGGGACATGATGTTTTATCGGACCCGATTGCCGCCAAGAAAGAAATTGGTTATCTGCCTGAAGGTGCACCTGCTTATGCAGATATGACGGTTATCGCATCACTAAGGTTTATCGGTCAGGTGCGAGGTTTTTCTGGGGCTCAGCTGCAGACCCGAATTGACCAGGTTGTGGAAAAGGTCGCGTTGGAACCGGTTCTGAACAAGAAGGTAGAAAACCTGTCGAAAGGTTATTGCCGCCGTTTGGGGATCGCCCAGGCCTTGATTCATGATCCCAAAGTGCTAATTCTGGATGAGCCGACTGATGGCTTGGACCCAAACCAAAAACATCAGGTTCGACAGTTAATCCACGATTTGTCAGAAGACAAGATTGTTATTGTCTCGACGCATATACTTGAAGAGGTGAGTGCGGTTTGTTCTCGTGCCATGATTTTGGCTCAAGGAGCCATCGTCTTTGATGGAACGCCTGAAGAACTAGCTGCCATGTCAGAGCATCATAACGCGGTGACAGTCAGGCTTTCAGAACATAATGAAGACATTATCAGACAGCTGCAAGCTTTACCGCAGGTTGAATCAGTTGATAGTGACTCGACAGGTTCAATCAAGGCTTACCCAGTGAATGGGCAGGCGATTCTTGCACCAATTAACTCCGTGTTACATGCCGCCAATTGTCAGATAGAAGAACTGCATGTCGAGACGGGGCAGTTGGATGATGTCTTTAGGAAGGTAACAATCGAAGCAGAGCAGGCTGCTCGTACGGGAGGTCGCTCATGAACGTCATGAATATTGTATTAAAAAGGGAGTTGGCGAGTTATTTCTCAACGCCTGTCGCTTATATCTTTATCGTTATATTTCTAATGCTCAGTGGTGTGTTTACTTTCTATTTGGGGCATTTCTTTGAGCAAGGTCAGGCTGACCTTGGGGCTTTCTTTAACTTCATTCCCTGGCTATATCTTGTTTTGGTGCCTGCAGTGGCGATGCGCTTATGGTCTGAGGAACGTCGCAGTGGCACCATTGAGTTGCTAATGACTTTACCTCTATCTACTTTGGAGCTGGTGGTTGCCAAGTTTCTTGCGGCGTGGCTTTTTATCGGTCTGGCTTTGCTTTTGACCTTCCCTTTATGGATAACCGTTAACTATCTTGGGGAGCC
Source organism: Oleiphilus sp. HI0128 (assembly GCF_001635365.1). Lineage (NCBI taxonomy): Bacteria > Pseudomonadati > Pseudomonadota > Gammaproteobacteria > Oceanospirillales > Oleiphilaceae > Oleiphilus > Oleiphilus sp. HI0128. Next base: position 6,516 of record NZ_LWGG01001085.1, read on the forward strand.
TGATAATGGCGTGATTTTCGCTGGATATATTGGTTCATGGCTAATGTCTGGTGGTTTTTTGGCGATAGGTTCATGCCTGTCAGCAACAACGAAAAACCAGATAATTGCCTTTATTCTAACCTTGGTGGTGTGCTTTCTAATGGTGGTAGCAGGGTTTCCAATTGTTCAGGATGTTTTCTCGTCTTGGGCGCCGTTGTGGTTGGTTGATGGCTTCGCTAACCTAAGCTTCCTGACTCACTTCGATGCGATATCCCGTGGTGTTATTGATTTGCGCGATTTTGTTTATTTTCTTGTGCTCATTTCGGCCTGGCTCTATGCCACTGTTTTGGTCGTTGATATGAAGAAAGCGGATTAAGGGGAGATAGACATGACTAATTTAAAATCATCTAAAGGTTTATTGATTGTATTTATTGCCATGTTTGTGGTGATTCTCGTGAGCTCCAAACTGCTAAGCGGTGTTCGCTGGGATTTGACTGAAAATGGTTTGTATACCTTGTCTGACGGCACTAAGAAAATAATTAAAAGTCTTGATAAGCCCGTGAACTTAACCTTGTATTTTTCTGATAAAGCGAGTTCACAGCTTCCTGCTTTAAGGACTTATGCTCAAAGAGTCGAAGAATTGTTGCAAGAGTATGTAGGTCTATCTGACGGGAAGCTCAGCTTCGAAAAAGTAGATCCTGTGCCTTTCTCGGAAGCTGAAGATGAAGCTTCCTTGGCTGGCTTGCAAGGCGTGCCAGCAGGTTCCCGAGGTGACGAAATTTACTTTGGCTTGCGTGTACAGAATGAAGACGGCGCAGAAGAAGTGATTCCATTTATGCAGCCAGACAAAGAGGCATTCCTTGAGTATGAATTGACGCGTTTGATCTCGTCTCTGTCAAAGACGGCTTTGCCTAAAGTCGGAATTTATAGTGGCGTGGAAATCAATGGCGGCTTTGATTATATGACTCGACAGACACGTCCAGCTTGGTCGATTGTCGAATATATGCAGGAAGGCTTTGAACTGGAATGGATAGAAGACAATGCCACCGAAATTCCTGAGGTGGATGTGCTCTTGCTTGTTGCACCTCAAAACCTTTCAGATAGTTTGTTGTTTGCGATAGATCAGTTTGTCCTGAAGGGTGGGAGAACCTTGGTATTTCTCGACCCGTACTCTGAGGCACTTGCCGGACAAAGCGGAATTCCTTCTGTACAACGTTCAGATCTTAATAAGTTGCTGCCTGGCTGGGGTCTCCAGTTGCGCGAAGATGTGATCGTGACTGACTTCGCAAACTCTATGGTTGTCGGGCTTGGACAGAACCGAAATCCGGTGCGACATATTGGCTTGTTAGGGATGGACCCGAGCACGGCGAGCTCAGGCGAAGACATTGTCTTGTTCGGATTAGAGAGCATGAACTGGTCTTCAGCGGGTATCCTGGATAGTCTTGAAGACCGTCAGACGGAAGTGAATGTCTTGTTATCGAGCAGTGAACAGTCAATGCCACAAAAAGCTGAGCTCTTAACAAATCTGCAAGACCCTCAAGACTTATTGAATGACTTTGAACCAACGGGCGAGCGCTATGCCCTTGCTGTAAGAGTTTCAGGGAAAGCGAAGACCGCTTTTCCTGAAGGTGTAACAGTGCAGAAGCAGATCTTATCTGATAGCGATGAGCCAAATGCTGAGGGCGACTCTTTGGATGCCGAAGAGGTTCAGAAAACCGAAACAGTTAGCGAAACGCTTTTACCGGAAATAAGCGAAGGTGAGGCGCTTAACTTGATGATTGTTGCGGATTCAGATCTACTGACAGATCGACTGTGGATTCAGGTTCAGAATTTCTTTGGTCAGCAGATTGCCACGCCTTGGGCCGATAATGGTAGTTTCCTGGTTAATGCTCTGGAAAACTTTTCGGGGCATCCGGAGCTAATTCAAATTCGTAGTCAGGGGCGCTTTAATCGTCCTTTTGATAAAGTTGAAGATATACGTATGGCGGCTGAAGAGCGCTTCCTGGAGCAGCAAGAGTTGCTCGAAGAAGAGCTTCAGGCAACTGAGAGTAAGCTGATGGATCTGGAGCGTTTACGGGGTGAAGGTGATGGTGCTCTATTTACTGATGAGCAAGCCCAAGAGTTAGAAAGCTTTCAGGTTGAGAAGCTTAAAATTCGTAAACAGTTGCGAGATGTTCAGCATCAGTTGGACCAGGATATTGAAAACTTGGGTACGCGTTTGAAGTTGATTAATATCTTTTTAGTGCCTGTACTAGTTTGCTTGTTTGCGCTATTTGTCGCAATGCGCAAGCGTTCTGTGCAGCGCTAAAAGGCCTCACCCTTTGACACAGTCGCCCGCTGCTCGCTCGATTCTGGTACTAGATTCCGGAGTAGGGGGCTTGAGTGTCTGCCAATCGATTCTGGCGACAATGCCAGAGTTGCAAATTATCTATTTTGCAGACGACGCTTACTTCCCTTATGGTTTGTTGCCGGAGCAGGTGCTTCGGCAACGCTTAAGAGAAGTTGTCTCGGCAATGTTGCTCCAACATAAGCCAGAGCTGGTTGTTCTGGCTTGTAATACTGTTAGCACCCTAGTCCTGCCGGATTTACGGGCGGAGTTTGATGTGCCCTTTGTCGGCGTTGTACCCGCTATAAAGCCCGCAGCCCAGATGACCCAAAGCGCGGTGATAGGGTTATTAGCGACTCCGGCAACGGTTAAGCGCCAATATACAGATCAATTAATTAAGGACTATGCAAGTCATTGTTGCGTGGTTCGAATTGGTAGCAGTGAGCTTGTTGAACAAGCCGAAATGCACTTGTCGGGTTACCCAGTTGATCAAGCACTTCTTGCTCGAGTGCTGGCACCGTTTAAACAAGAAGTCGATGGCTCAAGGGTAGATGTGGTTGTCTTGGGATGTACTCATTTCCCTTTACTTAAAGATCAGCTTAGTGCCTTGCTTCCCCAGGTAAGCTGGGTAGATTCCGGTGAAGCGATTGCAAAGCGAGTGCAGCATTTGTTGGCTGGTGAGCAGGGGGTTATTCCAGGGCAAGATCTCTCTACAAAGAACGCGATTCATCAGATTTATTTTTCTGAGATGACGCCTAATGAAGAGGTGTTCTCGGAATCATTACAAGCCTTGGGCTTAGCTCAATACCAGCTTCACTGTTTCTCGGCCAGTATGGACTGAAATGCGGGTTGGCCCAGTACGCTAAAAGTCTGCTCTTTACAGAGCTTCAAACCCTTCTTTTCAAGTAGGTCTGCGTAATTGTAAAGGCCATGAATAGCATTGCCTGCGACCGCAAAGAAAGCCGTTGCGGCGGTTAGCCAGTAGGCTTGCTGAGCAGTCTTTTGAAATATATTGCCACTGGCAGTTTTAAAATCACCAATAATCACGTAGCCACCTGGTTTACACAGTTTGATCAGGTGGTCTAACACCGCATTCATTTTGTCTTTCTCAAATACTGTTAGAAAGAAGTTGGCAACCACGACATCATAATTAGCTTTTGCTTCATGCTTGAGTATGTCACCAAGGATAGGTTTAATATTGAGTGACTCCTTATCGGGGTGCTTCTCAATAAGTTTGAGGTTGGTATCCATCATTGTTGGTGATAAATCAATTAATGTCGATTCAGCACCGAGTTCAGCTGCTCTAATGGCATCATCACCTTGTCCCGCACCAGCAAATAAGACTTTACTACCAGTCTTGACGAGTTCTTCATCAAGCATCGCTAAGCGGCATTCCTGTATAGCATTGCCGCTATATAGTTTGCTTAAAGTGTCGTAGGAACGTCCAATTAATCTGTATTTGTCTAACATGGTTTGAGCTTTCAAAGAGAAGAGGCAGGTTTGACTATAAGGCTTTGCATTATTATGGATGTTCTGAGGAAAAAGGCCAGCTTATATCTCAATAAGCTGGCTCGCATTGTTGTTAATCTGTTCAAGTGCGTCACGGCCTGGAACGGCTCTACCAAAATAGAAGCCTTGAATCTCCTGGCAGCCCAAAGACTTTAGGTAACTTAGTTGAGTCTCGGTTTCGACGCCTTCGGCAACAATATTGAGTTTCAGGCCGTGGGCCATGGATACAATAGCATTAACGATGCAGGCATCATCGTGTGTATCTTCAATATCCTTGATGAAGGACTGGTCTACTTTCAAAGTATGAATAGGCAGTTTATGAATATAGTTCAGTGATGAATAACCCGTGCCAAAGTCGTCAAT
>NZ_LWGG01001086.1:0-13980 GCF_001635365.1 Oleiphilus sp. HI0128
AAGCATTGAAGCCATTGCACTGACTCTAGGCTATGATGATGCTTCCAACTTTAACCGTTCATTTAAGCGCTGGTTCGATAGCTCACCATCGCAATTCAGACAAGCTCACAAACAGTCCTTATAAGCCAAGATCTAGTCTTTATTGAATCAAAATGACTACTAGTTGAGCCCAAATAACCTGTTTGCGCTAGTCTGAATTGCGATGGTGAGCTATCGAACCAGCGCTTAAATGAACGGTTAAAGTTGGAAGCATCATCATAGCCTAGAGTCAGTGCAATGGCTTCAATGCTTGATTGGGTATTCAGTAGTAAGTTTTTTGCCTGAGCTTTTCGTAAGTTAGCCATGACCTTACTAAAAGAAGTATTTTCTGTTTTTAGCTTTCTCGCGAGTGTGCTTTTGGACATATTCAGGTTTCTCGCGATTTCTTCTATCGATAAAGAGTAATCGTGAGCCTGTTCAACAAGCGAGACAACTTTTTGTTCAAGGCTATCAAATTGGTTCAGACGAGAAAGCTCTTCGTCGCATTGTGCGCGCGCCAGTTCAACAGAGCGAGGGTTTGCCGTAACGCTGGTGATCTTAAGTAAAGACTTTGGGATAGTGACTCCGGCAGTCTTAGCGTCAAAGTGAACAGAGCAAGGCAGTAGCTCTACGTACTTGTCTTGCCATGCGGGTGCCTTATAGGGGAAGCAAACGGTGCACTGTTCGACGCCCTTGCCAATTACAAACTCTATAACGTTGAGTAAAGACGCGAGTAAAACTTCGTAGAGTAATTCTCGTATGGGCTCCCATGTACAAGTTTCTTTAATTTCTAAAAGGCAATCTTCGCCATTAACTTGAATGTTAATTCCGATGGCTTGCAAGCGGGTTTGATAATAGCGGCTAATCAGCTCAAGGCATTCGCCTAAGTCAATACCGTGAGAAACGGCAAAACCTAAGCTGCCATGGCTGGAAAGCTGAATTTTTTGGGCAAAGTGAAGGCCTAGCCATGGACAACTGGACTTACTATAAATGTCATGAACAAAGTCCTTGAAATCGTTAAAGGGGATAAAGTCCTGCCCCTTATGCTTTTCTAGTGTGTTAGTAATGTGTGAGTAATTGAGTTCCAGGTTTTGCTCTTCGCTATACCGAATAAACTGATGCAAGTAAGAGATAGAAGAGAGTACGTTATCGCTCAAGATTGTTTGCCTTGTTGTTCTTGTGAGTATGCTTTTGGGCTAGCTCGATTGTTTAGCGCGAAAATGATAAACAATTATTACATGAAAAAACTATAGTACTAAACTCGCTTAATTTTGAGATATTTTTGTAAGCGTGCTTTGGCTTAGTGATTATTCTTGGTCTAAGCTTATTCGACGCATATTAATATATTAAACTCAGAAAGTGGTCCCTAGGGATAGCCTGCTTTAAATGGAAAGGTGCGCAGACAGCTAACGTTATGAAATCACTAGAAGTAGCACAACATATTCATGTTCTTTATGAAGACTCTTTGAAAGAGCTTCTGGCAAGCCTTAGTTGTGATGTGAACATGTCACCGGCTAACGAGGCTGATTGGTTAGATGCGCCGGTAGCGCTTATCGATGCAGGTTCTGAAGATATGGAAATCAAGCTTGCGCTTGCGCTTGAGCTGCCTATGACTGTACTTGCTATGACCTATCCGGTACCAAACATCACTGTCGTTGATGAGGAGTCCCTGGAAGATTGGATCTCTGAAATGGCCAATCAGTTGATCGGGCGTTTGAAGACAAAGTTAATGTCGCATGAGCAAGAGATTACCTTGGGGCTGCCGACGACGTCTTTTGGTGTTGAGTTGAACGACTTGATTGAACCTGGCCCTACCCGCTTCTCCAGTTATATTGAGGTAGATGGGGAAGCTTGTGCTTTTCACATCGGAGTGGAGTTCTTTTCCGAAGAGATTAGTTTTGTTAGTGAGCCGGTCGTGGTGGAAGATTCGTTGATGGAATCAGAGATCGAGTTATTTTAGTTTTATGGCTGATAAGCCCTTTCTGGATCTGGTAGTAGACTGGGTATGAGCACATTTAAAACCAAATTAGCGCCAGACTATAAAGATGGTGTCGACCGGAAACTCTTAAAGACCATTAAGAACCGTTTTTTGCAGGTCAATGCTGATCGCTTCGAGCGCTGTCGACAGGGCTTGTCTTCCCGACATCAAGATATCCTTTATGTATTGCCTTTACTTTACCACGTTAACCACCCTCTGATGCCGGGTTATGTCGCGCAAGATGCACCCGCCGGCGTGTCGGCTTATCAACCCGATAAAGCAGCTTTAAGTATTGCAAAGTCCTTTAGCCAGACCTTTAAGTTTAAGTCAGGCTCCCGCCAGCTTAGCCAGATACATGCTCTCTACATGATGGGCAGTACTGGAACCTTAGCGCACTCTGAAGCGAGTGATGTGGACTTATGGTTGTGCTTTGACCCTGGCCTGGGCGAAGACGCTATGGCTTCGCTCGCAGAAAAAGCCAAGAAGATAGATGATTGGGCAAACAGTCTAGGCTTGGAGCTTCATACTTTTTTGATGAATGCGGAAAAGTTTAAGGCTGGGCACTTGAATAACCGCATGGATAAAGAAAGTAGTGGTTCTGCACAACATTATTTGCTGCTGGACGAGTTTTATCGTACTGCGATTTTATTAGCGGGGCGTTACCCAATTTGGTGGCTGATTCCACCAAATTTAGAAGGAGAATACGAGGAGAAAGTTGATCTCCTGTTGAGTAAACGTTTTATTAAACAGCAAGAGGTTCTCGATTTTGGTAGCGCTGCGTTTATTCCTAAAAGTGAGTTGATAGGTGCTGGGCTATGGCAGCTATATAAAGGCCTGGACTCGCCCTATAAATCAGTACTGAAAATCTTGCTGGCGGAAGTTTATGCCCAAGAGCTTCCGGAAGCTGAAACTTTGAGTCAGGTTTATAAGCGCGCTGTTTATGATGATGAATTAGGTATTGAAGATCTGGATCCATATCTTCTTGTCTATCAGCGTCTCGAAGCTTATTTAAATAAAAGAAAAGAACATAAACGGCTCGATATTGTTCAGAAGAGCTTTTACATTAAAGTTGCGAAAAAACTCTCTCGATCCCCATCGGGAAGGGGGCCTTCATGGCAGAGAAAACTATTGGAAAAAATTGTCCGAACCTGGGGTTGGTCAGAGAGTAAGTTCAGGTACCTGGACTCTCGCGCCAAATGGAAAGTTGATGAGGTTCTGGTCGAGCGCCAAGTCTTAGTGGCAGAGTTGAGTTACTGTTATCGGTTTTTGTCACAGTATGCTCGCACTCATGGTATTCGCTCCAGTATTACCGCTGAAGACCTTAACCTCCTGGGCAGAAAGCTATACGCAAATTTTCAGAAGAAAGCAGGTAAGGTTGAGCGGGTTAATCCGGGTATTGTCGGGGACTTATGGGAAGAGAACCTGGCTATTCACCATACCAGCTCTCAGTTGATGCCAAGTGAGCAAAGCGGCTGGCTGTTATACAGGAATCTAAGTACTGATTCAGATGCTTCGTTTGAAGTGCCCTTGAAGAAATTTACTTCGATGGTGGAGTTACTTGCATGGCTATATTTTAACGGCATTGTAAATAGCTCCACTCGCTTAAGTCTGGTACCGGGTGATACGGGCTACAGGCTACAAGAAGTTCAGCAGATGATTCGTGCTTTGCAGCAAAGTATTAGCGTACCTCTTCCACCAGTGAATCAGGCAAGCTTTGTTAAGGCTGCGCAGGTTACACAGGTGGTCTTGTTTGTGAGCGTTGGTTTAGACCCCATGGAAGAATTAGCGGAACGGGGGATGCAGCGTTTAAGTGATCGTACAGATGCACTCGACTACAGTACCGATCGCTTTAACCTGGTACGCACGATAGATCAAATCAGTATTAATAGCTGGAATGAAGTCAGTGCGCACCGTTTTGAAGTGGGTGATACCCTGATGCAAACCCTGCAGTCTTATTTGCAGATTTGTTTGGCACAGCAAAGTGACTTCGAGTGTGAATTACGTGTATTTTGTTTCTGCCCTCAGCGAGCGAGTATTATTGCTTCGCGTGTTGAAGGTGTCTTTACCTCGATCAAGAAAGCTTTTTTTCCAGATGGACGTGTCCGCTCTGTTCGCTATGTTCTCGATATGGGCGGGCGTCACTATGTGGTTCAGTATGTTGATGAGCAGTTCAGGTATTTTTCCTATGCAAATGAGGTGGAGCTCTACAAAGCCTTAAAGCAGGGGCAGCGTCACTATAGCCCAATTATTTTTGATGAATACGCTCAGCCAGGAGAGACCCTGGTTGCAGCAGTTTTACCCTACAATATGCCTGGTAATATTCAGGTTTTTTTCTTTTTGCATCACGATACCTATCAGTTAATTATATTGGACGAGCAGGGTAGCCTGTTGCGCCTGGTTTTAACGGGGCGTGACGAGATGCTACTACTTTCTGCATTGAATGAGTGCCTGGTTCGGATGTTGGAAACAAGGCAGCTCTCAGATATGAGCCTGGGAGGTGAAATGCCTACGGTGAGCTTTAATAAAATCACCAAGGCGAAAGACGGTGGTTATCGTATACGGGCGCTGAAAGATATTCCACACTGTGCAGTGAGTGAGGTACAGGTTCATGTTAGCAGTGAAGGCTACCAGTCGAACTGCGACTTGAGCTTTCAGGGTATGGAGTTTAGTAATGCCGCGCATGGAGAGCAGCAATATGAAGCGCTTATCCATTATGCTAATAAGCAGCAGGTATCTGACCGACTGCCGCTTATGGTGTCGGAGGTCTTGCTTAGCAATCACTCATCTCAATTTAGCGTAGCATCCAGTGATTCGGCGAAAACCCTGGAAGTATTGCGCTGGTTTGCAAAGGCTGACAAGGCTCTGCATCGAGCCATACAAAAACAGTCTTCTCGTTAGGGTTTGTACTTAAAAATAGTCAATTGCCCTTCAACTCGTTATAATTCCTGCCTTTTGGCAGCTGACGCGTATCTTCCCATGAGCCTTTCGGAAATTATTCTTTTTCGGCCTTTATTTCGAGGTGTGAGTAAACGTATGAGATTAAAACTTACGCCTCTTTTTATCATGTCATGTGTGGTACTGGTGCAAGGCTGTGGCCAAAAGGGTGATCTCTATTTGCCTGTGCACAATCAGTCGGAAGTGGTGGAAAGTCCTGCTTCCGATAAGGCAGAAAAAAAGAAACGAGATACGAGAGCCCCAGAAGAGCAGTTTGAGAACTAAGCTTAGCAATCCTGGGTGATTGGCAAATTCTATCCAAGCCTGAAGCGGTTCAGGCGATTAAAAAGTGTTATAAATCATGAGTTATTTTTCGTACCAGAATGGCGAGTTGTATGCAGAAAATTCGTCACTAAGCCAGATCGCTGAACAGTATGGCACCCCGTGTTATGTTTATTCACGTGCAGCATTTGAGGCGCATTATCAGGCTTATAAAAAAGCCTTTGCAGGGCATGCGAACTTAGTTTGCTATGCAGTCAAGGCAAACTCTAATCTGGCTGTACTGAATATTCTTGCCAAGCAGGGTGCCGGTTTTGATATTGTCTCGGTCGGAGAACTAGAAAGAGTGCTGCGTGCTGGTGGTAGTGCAGATCAGGTGGTCTTTTCAGGTGTCGGCAAACAAGCACATGAGATGCAACGCGCGCTTGAGGTGGGTGTTCATTGCTTCAATATTGAGTCCGAGGCAGAGCTCTATCGTTTAAATGATGTTGCTTTGGAGATGGGCAAAGTCGCACCGATTTCATTACGCGTGAACCCTGATGTTGATGCGGGCACTCATCCCTATATTTCGACCGGCTTAAAAGATAATAAGTTTGGTGTTGCCATTGAGCAGGCCCCAGCGATTTACCAGGCTGCTTCCAAGCTGGCTGGCGTAAAGGTGATAGGCGTTGATTGCCATATCGGCTCCCAGCTAACTGAAACGGAACCATTTCTTGATGCATTAGAGCGAGTTTTGCTTTTGGTTGATCAGCTTGCAGAACAAGGGGTCGTGATCGAGCACCTTGACCTGGGTGGTGGTTTAGGCGTTACTTATGATGACGAGCAGCCACCTGAAGTGGCTGACTATATCAGCGCTTTGTTAGAAAAAATCGGGGATCGAGGTCTAAAGGTTATTTTGGAGCCAGGACGTTCCATTGCTGCGAATGCAGGTGTTTTATTAACACGGGTCGAATTTCTGAAGCACAACGAAGATAAGCACTTTGCGATTATCGATGCGGCGATGAATGACCTGCTACGCCCGTCTTTATACAGCGCATGGCAGAATATTATTCGGGTAGAAAAAGAGCCGGGTTCTGATTGTGAGCGTCATCACTATGATTTGGTAGGGCCGATTTGTGAGACGGGCGACTTCTTGGGTAAAGATCGTGATTTGGCTATTAAGGCGGGCGACTTGCTCGCGGTAATGTCATCAGGTGCTTATGGCTTTGCAATGAGCTCGAACTACAACTCCAGAGGTCGTGTGGCAGAGCTGGTTGTAGATGGTGAGCAAGTCGTATTAGCGCGTAAGCGTGAAACAATTGATGATCAACTAGCGCTTGAGAATTTGATGCCTTAGTGGGCATTTAGAGTATTTTAGGTATCGGGAGAAAACAATATGGTGGTGAACTTTACCAAAATGCATGGTTTGGGTAATGACTTTATGGTGGTTGATATGATCAGCCATCATGTTCACCTTCGTCCTGAACAAATTCGCCGAATGGCTGATCGTAATTTAGGTGTGGGCTTTGACCAGCTTTTGTTGGTCGAACCACCTGGCAAGCCTGATGTTGATTTTCGCTATCGAATTTTTAATGCCGATGGTTCAGAAGTTGAGCAGTGTGGTAACGGTGCCAGGTGTTTCGCAGTCTTCGTGCGCGAGAAGAAGCTAAGCAACAAAGATAGTATTCGGGTCGAAACAAAAAAAGGCGATATTGAGTTAAAGGTCAATGATGATGGTCGCGTCCTTGTAGACATGGGCGAACCAGTATTCGACCCAGAAAGTATTCCATTTACAGCGGATGCTCCAGCAGATAGTTACAGCATCGATGTCGATGGTGAACCCTTGCAGATTTCTGCGGTGTCTATGGGCAACCCTCATGCTGTTTTGCAGGTGCCTGAATTGAGTGATCAGCAGGTTGCGCATTTAGGACCATTGATTGAAGCGCATGAACGCTTTCCAGAGCGTGTGAATGTTGGTTTTATGGAAATAGTACATAAGCGCTTTATCCAACTACGCGTTTACGAGCGAGGTGTGGGTGAAACCTTGGCCTGTGGTACCGGTGCGTGTGCGGCTGTTGCCGCTGGAATAAGCCGAGGTGTGCTGGAATCGCCAGTTGAGGTTCGCTTGCCTGGCGGTAATCTAAAAATTGAGTGGCAGGGCGTCGGCTCACCGTTAATGATGGAAGGCCCCGCTATGACTGTTTTCGAAGGAAAAATTCGAATTTAGCGCTACACTTAGTTAGCGATAGGCGTTTAGTGAGGCTTGAACTAGATTCGTGATCTCTTAGCCCACATCGTAATACTGATAGATTTCAGATAAATAAATATAAGTTTTGAATGGACTCCCCCAGACATAGTGAACCGTATTAGTGAAGATAGTATGAGCAATAAAGAAGTAAACGCTGAAGTAAGCCCGCAAGCTGCGAGTATTCAAGAAACTGACGTTATTGAGTATTTGAAGACTCACCCTGAATTCTTTGTTCAACATGATTACTTGTTGAATGAGCTAAAAATACCTCATGCGAGCGGCGCTGCGATATCTTTAGGGGAGCGTCAGGTGCAAGTATTTAGAGAGCACCGTGATGAGCTGAAAAACAAGCTTAATGAACTGATCTCCATTGCGCATGAGAATGATGCTCATTTTGAGAAGACCAAACGCCTGTTATTAAACTTGTTAGAGGTGAAGAGCCTTGATGAGATTGAAATGGTCGTAAATGAGGCATTCAAAAATGATGCGAATATCGACTTCAGCAGCATTTTATTGTTTGGTAAGCCAAGTGACTACCCTGTTAGCGAAGTGAAAGTCATTTCGATCGATGAGGCTCGGGGGCAGCTAGGCGGTATTCTCGATCATACACGAGCAGTTTGCGGGCAGTTCCGAGACGAAGAGCGTGCATGCTTGTTCCCGAACCCCGAAGAAGTCGGTTCAGCGGCAGTGATTCCTTTACGAAATGGTGAGCTTTTGGGCTTGTTCTGTTTGGGCAGTCGCGATGCTAAGCACTTTGATAGCTCAATGGGCTCTTTATTCCTTTCTTATATCAGCGATTTTATCAGCCGTATTCTGCCGAATCTGTTGTTGGCTGCTAAGCGACAGCAGGTAGAGGACTCAGTTCCTTCGCTCTTGGAATAGATATTTTCGAAGCGAGTCGCCATAAATGGTTTAATGATCCGGTAGAGAATTCGAGGCAGTGATGGAAAAGTTACTAGAAGAGTTTCTCGATAATTTACTGGTCGTTAGGAGGCTCTCCCATCACACTTACACCAATTACAGGCGTGACTTGGAGCGTATTCATACTTGGTGCTCTGAACAGGGTATTCACGCTTGGAGTGAGCTCAGTCACGCTCATGTCCGCTTATACGTTTCTTACCTGCACCGTAAGCAGCTTTCTAGCAAGAGTATTCAAAGAGCACTGTCGTCACTACGTAGTTTTTACAATTACCAGATTAAACATGCTTTGCTAGAACACAATCCGTGTCTGGATGTTCCGGTTCCAAAAGGGAGCAAAAAACTGCCTAAAGTCTTGAATGTTGATCAAATTAACCATCTATTAGATAACGATAGTGGCGATTGGCATGTGATTCGTGATCACGCCATGTTCGAGGTTTTCTATTCTTCAGGTCTACGCCTTTCTGAATTAGTAAATTTGAATGTAAATTCCATAAATCTTGATGAAGGTTTTGTTGATGTGCTGGGTAAAGGTGGCAAAGAAAGGCACTTGCCATTAGGAAGCAAGGCCATTGAAGCGCTAAAAGAGTGGTTAGCCTTTCGTGGCGATTGCTTGGGAGAAGAGGCGGTCGCACTTTTCATTAGCCAGCAAGGAAAGCGGATAAGTGTACGTAATGTTCAGGTTCGCTTGAAAAAAATGGCAATCGAGAAAGGTATTATTAATGATGTCAGCCCGCATATGCTGCGACATTCTTTTGCAAGCCACATGTTGGAGTCGAGTCAAAACCTTCGCGCCGTACAAGAATTATTAGGCCATGCCGATATTTCCACCACACAGGTCTATACTCATCTAGACTTTAAACATTTAGCTGAGGTGTATGATGCATCTCACCCTAGAGCCAGAAAACGAAATACAAAATAAGCATTATCATTTTTGTTTGTTTTACTAAGTAAATAATAACATTTGAATCGGTTCAAAAAGCTGGAGAACTCATGAGTAACCAGTCGGATTTAAAAAAAGAGCTAGAACGCTGGAAAGATAAGTATTTTGAGCAAGGTGAGTCTTTTGACGGCCAGAAAAAGCTCATTCAAGATTACGCCTCACTGATGCAGCGAATTCTGGTGCGTGTTAGCTTGGCGGCAGAGCACACTTCTGATGAATTAGATGGCGAGTTGGCTAGCTTGCGCAGTGCGGTGCGCAGTGCAACACCTGAAAAGAATGATCTCGAAAAGCGCCTTAAGCGTATTGATAAATTGATTCTTGCGGCGGACGAGAGCAAACAGCAAAACCTGAGAAAAGTAGCGAGTGCTTTAGAGAGTATTATCGATCAGCTATTGACTCTCAAGCTTCCTCGAAAGCAGAAAAGTGGGCTAAAGAAGCTCTTAAAGTCTATCGCCAAGCGTTCGTCAAATATTCAAGAATACCCAGCTATCCTGTCTGAGTATGCAAAACTCCAGTCTGAAGTCTTGTCGGTAATTGTTGACCCAGACAAAAAAGAGGCCGGTTTCTTAAGTCGTCTCTTGGGTGGCGGAAGTGATGAAAATGCAAGCGCTGATACGGCTTCGGGCGAAGATAGCTCCCTCAGCGAAGAGGACTTGGAGCTAGAAACGGACGATGCCAGCAATGCAGCAGAAGAGCTTGCTCCTGGCTTTTCTTCTGTTGCGCGGCATATTCGCAACACTTTGAGTAATCTACTGGACCAATTAGCGTTTCCAAGCAGTGCGACCAGAGAAGTAGCGAAACTGCGTGGTCAAATTGAAAAAGAGCTGGTTTGGTATGAACTTGGCCCTACTTTGGATGATTTGTCTAACTTGATCCTTTCGGTTGTGGGTAAAGGGCAGCGCGAGTTTAGTAACTTTCTGAAGGTGCTCGATGAGCGCTTGAGTAAAGTTCAGGACTTTTTGGTAGAGAGTCAGAGTATTGATGACACCTGGCAAGATAAAAACGAAAAATTTGATCAACATATGCGTGATCAAGTCGATGAAATGACTCAGCGTGTGGGAAAAGCTGTCGATATAGATGATTTGAAACGATCTATTTCGGAGCACTTGGACAGCATATCCAGTGCTGTAGATCAGCATGCTGGTGATGCAGTTGAACACCAGCAAGCAAAAGAAGAAGAGGTCGAGGTCCTAAAAGAGCGCATCAAAGCGATGGAAGAAGAGACTCGTTATATTCGTAAACGCTTGAAGGAAGAGCGAGATAAAGCATTAAAAGATTCTTTAACGTCGTTGCCTAATCGAGAGGCTTATGACGAACGTTTTGAGCTGGAGCTTGAACGTTACAAACGTTATAAAAAGCCGGCTACACTGGTGGTGGCGGATATCGATTTCTTCAAAAGTATTAATGACAACTATGGTCACCTATCGGGCGATAAAGTTCTACAGATTATTGCCAAGGAAATTCAAAATAGAATACGCAAGACCGACTTTGTTGCGCGCTATGGTGGCGAAGAGTTTGTGATTATTTTGCCAGAAACAGATTTGCAAACTGCAAAGCAGGTAATTGAAAAAGTAAGGGAAATGATCGGTCGCTTACCTTTTCATTTTCGCGATGAAAAGATTCAAATTACCATGTCTTTTGGCTTAAGTGTCTTTGAAGAAGGCCTGGATCAGGGGCAGTTATTTGAACGAGCAGACTCTGCACTGTATCAAGCAAAAGAAAATGGCCGAAACAGGGCAGAAGTGCGGAGTGAAGCATCTTCTGACTAGGTAAATTTCGGGTCTTGACCTAGACTTATTGTTAGGGAAAGAAATTAGCAAAGAGCAAAACGGTATGAGTGAGCAGCAGTACGAAATTGTATTTTACGGCAAACTGGTTGAAGGCTTTTCGGAGCAAGAGACCAAGCAACACGTTGCGCAGCTATTTAAAACAAGCGTAGACCAAGTAGAGCGCATGTTTACTGGCAAGCGGGTGGTGATACGTAATAAGCTCGACCAGGAAACGGCAAAGAAATATATCCTTGCGATGAGTAAGCGTGGCGCTGATTGCCAAGTTGAGGCGATGGGCAGTCCGGGTGTCAAAGTAGACTTTAGTGCGCCAGCTCCTCAGGCTGCGCCAACGCCAACGCCAACGCCAACGCCAACGCCAACGCCAACGCCAACGCCAACGCCAACGCCAACGCCAACGCCAACGCCAACGGCTAAGGCTCCCTTAACGGCCAGTGCTTCAAAGACCGATTTGCAGAATGTTGCCAGCAAAACCGGCCTTAATTTGGCAGGGGAAAAAGTCGACGAGATACTATCAGATACGCACTTTCAAGTTGGCGAGGTGGGCGAGCGCTTATCAGAAGTACATGAAGAGGTCATGGCAGAATTCCATGAGCTGGATAATGTGACGATTGCGCCTGTTGGCAGTGATATTGCTGAAAAGAAAGAAGAGCTTCCACCGGTGATTCCGGATACTTCTCATTTAAGTTTAAAGTAACCTTAACTGTCACTTGGCAAAGGTAGCCAAGTGATTTCGTCACCTTCCTTCCAAGCCGGATACTTCTTCATAATACTCAAAAATATGTCAGACTCTTTGTAGTCTGACAACCAGCGCTTGAGATAGTCGTAAGGGCTCGCATCAAACCATTCTAGGTCTACATGTGCAAATTGTCGTATAAAGGGAAAGATGGCGAGATCTGCCAGGCAGGCCTGCTCGCCAAAAAGAAAAGTTTGGTTTTGTAAGCGCTTGTCCAAAAGCTCTAAAAAACCTTCGCCTTGCTTGCGATATTCCTGCTCACTTTGTTCTGGGTGGCGGTCTGCATATTTGTATCGATCAAGCTTATCTTTGAATTCACCGTCATTGATTGAAATAAGGTCGAGCATCTCGTTAAGTTTGGAAGCATCTAAAAAGTTGTCTGGATCGTATCGTTTGAAAGCCCACTTCATGATATCCAGGCTTTCATCAATCACTTGCGGGGCCTCGGATTCTGAATGATGAAGGATGAGCACCGGAACGGTACCTTTCGGAGAATAATGCAGCATTGTCGCTGGCTTATTTCGTAAGACAATTTCCCTTATCTGAATCTTTTCCTGGCTAAGAGTCAGGGCCAACCGTGCTCTCATGGCATAAGGGCAGCGTCTGAAGGTGTATAGAATTGTCGAAGGCATGGGCGCAACCGTGTTTTGAAAACAGGCATGATTCCATTTGCTTTAACTAAAAGCAATTGAAGTTCTAAGTTGTACAGGTGTTATCGACTGGAATAAAAAAAGAGGGCCGAGGCCCTCTTAGAGTTAGTACTGCTTTATTAGTTATCGTTTTGGGTGTGTCTGGTAGGGAGGCTCAAATTTGTTTTATTGAGCCAATAGAGTTTGAACGATTTCAATACCTGCAGCTTGGTGAGCTTGCGTAGTTGGGTGAATTTCATCATAGAACAAGAAGCCAGTAGCTGTTACGTAACCATCACACTCAGGGTGAAGTGCACCACCTTGAGATAGCATGTAAGCACATGCGTCGTCAGTATTGGTGTAGCCATAGTCTTCAGCGTTGTCGACTTGATCAGTCAAGAAGCTGAATAGGTCGTACTCGATAAAATCGACACCTGTTTGATGCTCAAGACGAGCCAATTTACGATCCAGCTTGCGATTGAACTTAGCTGAAAGCTTAGTAGTAACTCGTACAAGGCGGTTCGCTTTGCGCTCTTGGCGAGTCGTTTGAGTGTTTGCAAGTAAGCCAGCAACAACCAAATCAGTTTCGGGGATCGCGCCGATATCTGGAGCATTAGATACTAGAATGTGCTGAGCACCAGAAGCGATCAATTTTTCGATTTGAGCAATTTCAGATTCAACAGCTGCTTTCAATGAAGCATTAGCTGCCTGACGAATAGCCTGACGTTCTTCAGCTGTAGAAGCGAAAACTGCTCCTGAGCGAATTTCACGTGCTGCACGAATGTCATTGCCACCGATTAATACGATGTATAGCGCGTCTGAAGGAGCAACACCTGCATTGATTTGTAGGAAAGCATTAACCTGGGTAGGTAGGTTGATGTCCGGTGTAGATTCATCACCATCTTCGTCAACTGCTTTTGCACCAGCAATAGCAAAGTTGTTACCAGTATAACCACCCGCTAAGTGTAGCGATGGTGTTAGGGTATGACCTAGTGCTGCTGCAACGAATTCTACCGCTACAGGGCCATTGGTGAAACGTTCACCATAGGTTTGGTCTGGTGCAATGGCATTAAGGTTACCATTATCAGAAAGGCTATCGCCAAATACGTATACATTACTGTAGCCGTTCGCATTAACCGCGAATGCAGCAACAAGTAGTGACGTCAGTGTCACCAACTTCAATTTCAGGCTTTTCATCAATCGACTCCGTTAATTTTCTTAATTTTGTTTTTTTCATGTATGTAAGTGTTTTATATGTTCTTAAAGAACTATTCTTTTTCAGGTTCTTTCTTGTCTGACTTTTTTGGGGGACTCCTCCAAAGCAATGACAAGTAAGTGATTTAAACCATATAAAAAAGAGGATTACGAAGCTGTGGCAAAGAAGGGTAATTTAGGTAACTTAGGTTAAATTCAGAGTTTTCAGTGAGACTTGGTTCAAAACTAATCAAATTTCATCGAGATGAGTTCTTATATTACTTGGAATATTGCAAACAAAACCCATGATAAAACGAGTAAAGACCAGGGTACCACG
>NZ_LWGG01001087.1:0-799 GCF_001635365.1 Oleiphilus sp. HI0128
TTAGCTTGCTCAAGCTCTGCGCTTTTTTGAGCATTTGCAGAGTCCTGGTTAAATTGATCCCACCGAAGTTGCCAGGATTCCATGTCAGATTCGCGCATTTCCAGCTCGAAAGAGGATTGCTCAAGCTGCTCCTGAAGCTCAATAAATACCGCTTCAATTTCTTCTAGATCCGCTAGCACAAGCTCATGTGTTTCATGGTCAGCGGACAATACCTCGTCAATTTCAGCAATTTCCTCTTTAAGCCGACTAACCTGTTGCTCCTGCTCGAGCTGGCGGCTCTTAATAAACTTAAGTTTTTGCTCTAGCGCAGCAATCTCACCGCCAGACTGATAAAATTTTGCCTGAAACTTATTGAATACCTCTTGCTTGTCTTCAAGTTCAGTACGCAGCACATCCACTTTGTTTTCATTGCTATTCTTAGCAATAACGGCATCTTCTATTTCTTTTTCATATTTAACAGACAGATCGGACTTGCCCGATAGGTCCTGATCGAGAAGATCCCAATATACAAAATGAAGTTTTGCAGAGAGTAGACGTTCTTCTTTCTTGAATTCAGTATAACGTTCAGCTGCATTTGCTTGCCGTTTAAGGTGCTGAAGCTGCTTACCAAGTTCTTCACGAATATCGGCCAAGCGATCAAGATTGTCCTGAGTTCGACGCATACGGTTTTCTGTCTCTCTGCGACGCTCTTTATATTTGGATATTCCTGCTGCTTCCTCGAGATATACGCGAAGCTCTTCAGGCTTGGACTCGATTAAGCGGGATATCATCCCCTGCTCAATAATTGCGTAAGATCGAG
>NZ_LWGG01001088.1:0-426 GCF_001635365.1 Oleiphilus sp. HI0128
AGCCTACATGCTCCAACTTAACTACCCCAAAACCGAAGCCCATATTAAAGCGCACAATCAATTTCGTGATGAACTGGATGACATGGTAAACAGTATGGGTAAGTTTGACGCTCTGGTTCGTGAATCTATTTCAATATTTCTGCGAGAGTGGTTACAAAGACATGTATTCGGCATCGACAAGGACTTTGAAGCGTTTGTACTGAAGTCGAAGGTAAAATAACAAAACAGGATACCAATGAAAAACATCACTCACCCAGCCTCGCCCGTTATCCTTGAACAAAAGCCTCCTAACCTCTCTAAGGTGAATTTTGATCAAGCTCTCATTGAATCAAAAAGCCAATACACAAAAGCACTTAAAAGCTGCCAGGAGCGCCTTCTCCAAATCCAACAAGCCTATTATCGACAAGGCAAACGAGCAATTATCGT
>NZ_LWGG01001089.1:0-1615 GCF_001635365.1 Oleiphilus sp. HI0128
GTATATCCAATACACGCAAGGGGTGTTGCTCAGCCAAGCAGGCAATTACATCTTGCGCCTGTTTTTTCGGCAGCCGAGCTAGCAATTCGGCTGCATAGCGCTCATTCATAAAGACCGCTGTTTCACAGACATACTCAACAGACAAACCTTTTGCTATTTGAACAGCACTCTTAATGGGGAGCTTAGATGTAATTCTTGCCGCAATGGGTGGGTCGATATATTTGTTTGTAATCGCAAGCACGAGAAAGTTGGGGATATATCTAAGCGTTTGAGAGATAGACTCGAAAAAACGATCAAATCCTTTTCTTTCACGTTCGAGCACCGACTCAACCAAATCAAACACAGCTTCAAATTGTTCATCACTCATGCCAGAAATTATTTCTGGCAAGTCACTTTCACTCTGCCGTTCAAGTTGCTCTAATTGCTCCTCACGTTTTGCTACGCGTTCCATTCTAGCAACCTTATTGATCGATGAATGCTAATGGAACGAAAGCAACAAGAATGAGTGTTGTACCCATAACCATAAGCGGAAGAAGTAAACGCTCGTGGCGATAATAAAAGGAATCGCCCTCTTTTAAAGCGAGACTGACTTCCTCATCACCCACAACCTGACGGGTAAGTNGGTGATTTAACGAAACCGGCGGACTCAAATAACCAAGTTCGAAAGCCATCAAGCAGGTCATCCAGAAGTGAATCGGATTGATTCCGGCAGCATAAGCAACCGGAGCAATCGTACCTGTAACCAGGATAAGCGCACCAAAGGGGTCCATTACCATGCCGATCATCACCAAAAACAGAACGAGAAACGCCATCGTGCCGTAGGTAGAGCCGAAGAATTCGGGTATCTCTAGTACGCCGCCGCCCCGTTCTATAATGCCGCCAACTGTAAACGAGCAAGCCATTAACATCAGTAAGGCGCCAATTTGTATGGATGAGTTATCTACAGAACTGGAAAAGGCTGAAGATATCGTCGGACTCGCCTTAGCACTTTCATTTCGCTGATGGAAATCCCTACTAAATTTACGTTCAAACACTAAAACTGCCATAACGATAATTGGCAGCATGACAGGTGCCGTAAATTCGTCAAGTTGAGCATCTAGCAATATGTCGTAAAGAAAGAGCGCAGCGACCAGAATCCCAACATAAGGAAGAAGTGGCATCAAATTTCTAAGAGAAGGTAACAATGCTTCACTTGCCGGTACAATTTTCATAGGGTCCTTTCGTGTAATCATTGCAAATACCGCAAACACGAGCATACTCAGAAGAAAAACCCTGAAGCCCCAATGAAACAGCTCGTCTGTCACAACTTCTTTATTAAGTATTGCAATACCAACTACAAGCAAACAAGGCCTTAGCACAACACCTGAACCCGTCATTGCTGTCACGGCAAGCGACAACTGACGACGAGTCCCTACTCGCCTCATCTCTTGATAAACAACCGCGCCCATCGCAATAATGATAATGCCCGAAGCACCGGTATAAGCAGTCGGGAATGCCATCAATGCGATAGCAACAAATGCAAGCAATTCAGGCGGCAGGTGCCAAGGTTTAAACACCTCAAACAATTTTGCACCAAGAAGCGTTTCTTTAAGCAGCATACCAACCAGAATATAAA
>NZ_LWGG01001090.1:0-1779 GCF_001635365.1 Oleiphilus sp. HI0128
TCTGACCTTTGGCGATATTCCAGCTTATGAGCACCATTGTCACTTTCAGGGTTACGCTTTATCCAGATTCTCTAAAGAAGATCACCGAATCAGAATCAACGATGAGCAACGCTATTGTGCACCGATTCGGATTCAGGAAAATTACCCCGTTGAAAAAGATGAGCCGACCGAACATAAGACGCACATTGTTGTCTCATGGTTGTTAGGTTACAGCTTTGATTTGGAACAAAACCTCGAAGCACATCTATTGGCTGATGTGTTGTTTGAGAACAGTGCTGCACCATTGCAGCGAGCATTAGAGGCTTCAAAGCTAGGGCATGCGCCATCACCCTTGTGTGGTTTGGAAGACTCTAACCGAGAAATGGCTTTTGCGTGTGGTTTAGAGGGAAGTGAACCGGGTAAAGAGGAAGAGCTAGAAGCAGAAATCTTCGCTGTGTTAGAGAAAGTTGCCCAAGAAGGTGTTGCTAAAGAACGTTTGGATGCGGTATTGCATCAGCTTGAGTTAAGTCAGCGAGAAATTGCGGGAGACAGTTACCCTTACGGTTTGCAGTTGATACTCGGCGCATTGCCTTCGATGTTGCACGGTGGCGACCCGGTCGCATTGCTAGACCTTGAGCCGGTGATTGAAAAGTTAAGAGAGCGCGTTAAAGACCCTGAATATTTCAAATCTTTGGTGAAAAAGCACTTATTGGATAACTCACACCGAGTCACTTTATCTCTTCGTCCGGATACTTCTTACGATGAGGTCAGAACAGCTCTGCTAACGAAGCAACTAGCTGAAATTAAGCAGAATCTGAACGAGGAAGAGAAGCAAAAGGTCATAGATCAGGCGGAAGCCTTGAAGCAGCGTCAGATCATGAAAGATGATGAATCGATCTTGCCTAAGGTTGGCATTCCAGACGTGCCCCTGCATTTACACTTCCCCAAAGGCGAACCAGCCAAAGTTTCGGATAATATTACTTGTTACCACCAAGGCACAAATGGCTTGGTCTATCAGCAGATTATTATTGATATGCCTGAGCTTAGCGAAGACTTGCAAGCACTCTTGCCGATTTATACTGCCGTGGTTACCGCTCTAGGTGCGGGCGAGAGCAGTTACCTGGAAATGCAGAATAAGCAGTCTGCTTTAACTGGTGGCCTGGGAGCGTACAGCTCCGTTAAGGGCGAAATTGACGACGTTCAAGATATCAAAGGAGTATTGGTATTTTCAGGGAAGGCGCTTAGTCGAAACTACGTCGCTTTGACAGAGATGCTTAAGGAAACGCTCGACAACGTTCGTTTCGATGAGCATGAACGTCTTCGCGAACTGGTGGCTCAGATGCGAGCGCGTCGTGAGCAAGGTGTAACCAGTAGCGGTCATGCCTTGGCGATGGGAGTTGCCTCTAGCAGAATGAGCCCTGGCTCGTACCTCGCTTATCAGCTAGGGGGAATGCAAGGCATTAAAGCCTTGAAGGCTTTAGATGAATCGCTATCAACTGAAAGTGGCGATATCGATAGTAAAGCCTTATCCAGCTTGGCTGAAGGTTTGGAAAGTATTCATAAGGCAGTTTTAGCACAGCCTCGTCAGTTCTTACTGGTCTCGGAGTCGGAAGTCTCTGATGAAATTGCAGGCTTTATTCATCAGTCCTATAAAGACTTTGAACCTGCTGCGAATAGTCATTTTTCTTTAACAGAGAGACGTGAAACCGTAAAAGAAGCTTGGCTAACGTCCACGCAAGTCAACTTCTGTGCCAAGGCTTATCCTACTGTCGCTGTCGGTCATGATGATGCACCAGCCTT
>NZ_LWGG01001091.1:0-874 GCF_001635365.1 Oleiphilus sp. HI0128
CGTACGAGCTGACCCGCCAAAGAAGCCGACCATGAATTATGGCTCAGCACCAATCTAAGCCAGTACTACGTTAAAAGCGATAGCAGTACCGCTTAGCTTCTTCTTTCTTCCATCGCTCTCGGTAACTTTTTCATCTAAGAATATTACCGAGAGTGATAAAAGTGAATTTAAATTCACCCTATTCGCTATTTTCCTGTAAAAAGACCTGATTATTTCTAAAAAGACATTGCAGATTTCGAAATCTATGCGACAATTCGCACTCACTTTGAGACCTGCCACACACTATTACCGTCTCAAGGCACTCGCTTTTTTGTAGTCATGCACCTAAATGGATTCAGGTACAGGAGAATTGGGATTTAATGGACGCCTTTACTTTAATAATAAGCTTGACGCTTGCCGTCGCCGGTTCCTTTTTATATCGAGACTATTCACGTTTTCTCCGTGGCGCATACGCTAAATACGGAAAAGTAGTGTCAATCCATCAAGTATTCTCTAGCCTTACTTCTCATGCCGACAATAGTACTAGCCAAACCTACGTTAAAAATGGTTTTTACCCTGTCATTGAGTACCCGCATGAAGGAGGCCCGGTTCGCTTTACCGCAATTGACCACTTAGCCTCAGGCAACTTCCACGTTGGCGACAAAGTAAAACTTCGTATTCTCAAAACTCGCCGCAAACACTCACGTACTTGCAAAACTTTTATTGCACTGATATCAATGATTAGCTTGCTAAGCCTAGGCATGATAGGTGCTGCAATAACCAGCAGCATCTATATTTCATTTGGGCAGGTTCTACTTGCCTCAATGGTAATTGCTGCAAGTTTATCAATTATGGTTTTATATCAGCGCGACCAAGACCAGCATTACATTCACGA
>NZ_LWGG01001092.1:0-1534 GCF_001635365.1 Oleiphilus sp. HI0128
ACATTAGAGCACTTTGAGCCCGCATTAGATAAGGTGCTTGCAGACAACAGAGCTTTAGTCGAAAAGCTTGTAACTGATAAACAATATTCTTGGCAAGATTTTGCGTATCCTTTAGAAAGTGCTGACGATCGCTTGAATAATGTTTGGTCGGTTATTTCCCATTATAACTCAGTGCTAAATTCCGATGAGTTGAGAGAAATCTACAAGCGCCTTATCGCTAAATTGACAGAATACGGTACAGAAATGGGGCAGAATAAGGACTTGTTTTTAGCTTATCAGGCCTTGGCTGATAGCGATGAATACGCTGGGCTGAGCCAAGCTCAAAAGCAGTCAATCAAACATACTCTTCGTGGCTTCAAGTTGTCGGGAGTGGCGTTGGAAGATGATGAAAAAGAAGCCTACTCGGCATTGAAGAAGGAGATGTCAGAGCTGACCAACAGCTTTTCGGAAAATGTCTTGGATGCGACACAGTCTTGGACGCTCTATTTTGAAGACGTTGATTCACTTGCAGGTCTGCCAGAAAGTGCACTACAACTGCTCGAAAGCCAGGCAAAAGCCAAGGGACATGAAAAGGGTTATCTGATTACCCTGGATATTCCTAGTTATTTGCCGGTTATGACTTACTGCGATGATGCCAATATCCGTGAGCAGCTATATCAGGCTTATTTGACTCGCGCTTCCGACCAAGGACCTGATGCGGGTAAGTGGGATAATAGTAATAATATCCAACGCATACTCAGTTGCCGTCAGGCGCTTGCTAAGTTGCTGTCGTTTGACAATCATGCCGAGCGCTCCTTAGCGACTAAAATGGCAGACACGCCAGATGAAGTGATTGAGTTTTTAGAGCAGCTTGCAGGCAAGGCTATTGATTACGCAAAAAATGAAGTAGAAGAGCTTAAAGCCTATATGAAAGAAGAGTTCGGTGTGGCTGAACTGAATCCCTGGGATGTGGGCTATTATTCCGAAAAGCTTCGACAGGCTCGTTTTGATATTTCGCAAGAAGCGTTAAAGCCATACTTCCCAGCACCAGTGGTTCTGCAAGGCATGTTTGATGTGGTTCAGAAACTGTTTGGCATTGAAGTCAAAGAGCGCCCTGAGGTGAAAACCTTCCACCAAGATGCTCGCTATTACAGCATTTATAGCGAGGGTGAAGAAGTAGCTGGTTTCTATCTGGATATCTATGCCCGAAAAGACAAACGTGGTGGCGCCTGGATGGCAGACTGTCGTGCACGCAGACGTTTGGCCGATGGCTCTGTGCAAATGCCGGTAGCTTTCTTGGCGTGTAACTTTACACCGCCTGTTGCGGATGAGAGCGGTAATCTGGCAGATAGCTTGTTAACTCACAATGAAGTGACGACACTGTTCCATGAGTTCGGACATGGTTTGCACCATATGTTAACCAAAGTCGATGTTGCTGGGGTATCAGGTATTTCTGGGGTGCCTTGGGATGTGGTTGAACTGCCAAGTCAGTTTTTGGAAAACTGGTGCTGGCAGGAAGAATCGATAGCTATGATCAGTCGTCACTACCAAACAG
>NZ_LWGG01001093.1:0-1657 GCF_001635365.1 Oleiphilus sp. HI0128
AAGGGCTAGAGTCAATCAAGGAAGCCCAACAAAGCACCGATGAAGCGATAGATCAGCTCCGCGATGCAGGGCTCATGGACGCCACTCAAATCGAAAATTTTTCCTTAAACAAAAGTCAGTATAAAAAGCTGCTCGAAGAAGTGCTAAAAGAG
Source organism: Oleiphilus sp. HI0128 (assembly GCF_001635365.1). Lineage (NCBI taxonomy): Bacteria > Pseudomonadati > Pseudomonadota > Gammaproteobacteria > Oceanospirillales > Oleiphilaceae > Oleiphilus > Oleiphilus sp. HI0128. The sequence continues at coordinate 153 of NZ_LWGG01001093.1, forward strand.
TATAAAGACTTTGCCTTCTTAAAATATCAATATGATGAAAATGCAGAAAAATTCGTCAAACTAAGTAGCGAAATAGAAGCAATCGGAGATTCAACGGTCGAACAACTAGAAAAGTCCCCCTCTCAATTAGTCACATGGGATACTGGCCTAGATAATATGTGGTTGGCTGCCGATGGCGCAATGGAGTCTAGTATCGGCTTACTCTCTGGTCTCTACCATATGGCTCGTTTTATCGCAAAGAGCGAAGAGCATAGTGCCGCACAATACAATCTGAACGAAGCGCTCGCATTCCAAAAAGAAGCAGCAAAGGAAATGTTCAGTACTGGTGCATTCAAATTAAATGCAGGAAGCAAATGGCAAAACCTTAGTTATGAAGAGGCCTACACAAAACACTTAGACAAACATGAAGAACTAACAAAAAAGCTGTTTGCAGCAACTCACGCATATCAAACAACTCATATCAAATACATCACAATTGCTGACCAACTCCTGGTGCAGTTGGGTAAATTTGAAGAAAGCGGAGATCGAGTAGTTGAAAATGAAGTCGATGTCATTAATCAAATTCAACAGGCGACACTAAGCGTTATGACGATGACTGCAATTGGCGGCGTCGTGGTTGTGATTATCTTCTCTTTACTTCTACTGCGCTCAATCCTCAGCCCCTTAAACGAAATTAGCACGCGAATTGAAGACATAGCACAAGGAGAAGGAGACCTCACACTGCGTCTCAACATGGAGTCAAAGGATGAACTCGGCACCCTAGGAAATCACTTTGACAGCTTCCTTGATAACATCCATAACATTATTAGCCAGGTATCTAGTCGTTCTGTAACAATGTCGGCAGAGATCACGGAAATGGACAACGTTGCTCAACGAACAAATGAGAGTGTAGACGAACAAAGACGTCAAACAGACCTAATCGCTACAGCCATCAATCAGATGTCCTCAAGTGGTCGAGAAATTGCTCAAAATACCGAAAATGCGGCGAGAAGTGCGACCGAAGCGAAAATTGTCAGTGAAGAAGCCGAACAAATTGTCACCGAAGCAATCTCGACTATCGGCAGTTTATCAGCTGAAATTGAGGATGCCACAGGCGTCATCTCAACACTTGAAGATGAGGTCAATCAAATTGTAAACGTCCTCAACGTGATCGTTGGAATCGCGGAACAAACAAACCTCCTTGCTCTCAATGCCGCAATCGAAGCTGCGCGAGCAGGTGAGCACGGTAGAGGATTTGCTGTTGTTGCTGATGAAGTTAGAGGCTTGGCAGGACGCACTCAACAAAGCACAGAAGAAATACAAGAAATGATTGATCGACTCAAAAGTGGATCACAGAGAGCCGTCGAAGTCATGACACGAAGTAATGAACAAAGTCAAAGTACCGTTCGTCAAAGTGAACAAGTACAACGATCACTTAACCAAATTGCTTCTTCGATTTCAGTTATAAATGAGATTAACCAACTAGTAGCAAGCGCTTCAGAAGAACAGTCATGCGTGTGTGAAGA
>NZ_LWGG01001094.1:0-1137 GCF_001635365.1 Oleiphilus sp. HI0128
GTGTTACCGCCAGGGAAGGACATGAGATTGTACTGGTCATATAGCTCATTCATTAATTCCATGCCACCGCCGTAGTAAAACCATGCATATTGTTCGGAGGCGATCATACCAAAAGGCATGGTAGTGAAGTACATGGTGGCAGGCACTTTACCTTTCCAATAGTAAGATGCAGAGTGGCCCATATCGTATTGGCCTGACTTAACCATATCGAAGATACCAAAAGGAGACTTATGCTTGTTTGAAGAGTGAATGACGACCTTTAAGCGACCGTTCGACATCTTCTCGACCATCGATGCCATATTCTTGGAGGTGTCACCAAAAATAGGAAAATTAGGCCCCCAGGTTTCTGCCAGTTTTAGCGTGTATGAGTCTTGTTTTTCTACTTTGTGGGTGTGTTCAACCTTGTCATCACAGGCAACTAAAAACTGAACTGATATGACGATTGCTAGAAAGCTCACGACTTTTCGTAGAGACATTTGTGGCATCCTTGTTATTTTTGAAAGTGGAGCGCGAAATTTAACAGAACTAGGGTGTGCTTGAAAGCGTGGAATTGCTTTTATAGGTTTCTATTCAGAGCCATTAAGGCTACTCTTCGAACTCTTTATATGGGACCAAAATACCTAATATGCATCGATTATTCGCACTTTTGTTATTTCCACTATCTGCTTGGTCTGGTGAAGATAATCTGCACTCTTTAAGCTTTAGTTATGGCGTGCATAGCGAAACGCTTAGCTTCAATAGTTTTGATGCTGATTTAAGCCCGGAATCTATAGATCTCACATACACCTTTATTAGCCAGAAAGGGCCGATGCTCACGCTGGATACTTGGCAAGAAACCGCAAATACTAGCTTTGCCCAAGATGCTGAGTTAGAGAAAAAGGTGTGGGGCTTTGGTGTTTCATTAGCCTACCCTGTTTTATCAGTTGATCTGGTATTGAGTTATGTCTATAGCAAACCCGAGATGAAGGCTTGGGCAGCGTCTGGTAATCGGCTTGAAGAATATAGCGAGACCAGTGAATACAGTGCGGGAGTTAGTGGCTATTTTGCTTATGATGCTTGGTCGCTCGTACCTTCACTTCAGCTTGGCTTCCAATATGTTGACTCCCTCAACCAAAGCTACCTCAATGAAAATGTTAT
>NZ_LWGG01001095.1:0-1777 GCF_001635365.1 Oleiphilus sp. HI0128
ACTTTCACGAATGGTCATGCCCGGGTCGCGTAAGCCGTCGACGAAGACATCACTGCGCGCTTCATGACCACGAATAACATAGCGGTCACCAAAGGCATTTCCGTTTTCGCCTGTTCCCAGGGTAATGCCAGGCTGACCATCCAAAATAGTGCGCAAGTCACTACGGCCAGACTCGGCGACCTGTGTAGTCGTCACAACATTTATTGTTGCCGGAGTTTCAGCCAGTGTTCTTGTTCGGCGAGGGTCAGAAAGGCGTTCCGCTAGGTAAGGGGAACCTGGTGTCGCATAAGGGTTTGTGTCGGGTGTGACAGACTCTTCAATTTTAAGCTTATCAAGCTTGATGCTTTCTGGAGTGGGCTCTTCAGCGCTTGCCATACCCGTCATTAGAGCACCGGATATCGCCAGGGCTAATGTTCCAGAAGAACGAGTCGTAGAAAAAGTTTTCGGGTTTTGTGTAGTGTGGTTTGTTTCCGAGTCTCGGGCCGGATTATTAATGTTGTGAGACATGATACTTCCTTAAAAAAGCGTGTTGGATGAGTTGAGTGAAAATTCAATCGGCAAGGTAAGGTCGAGACCGTCCTTGCTCAATTCTTCTGGTATCGCTGGAAAGGGGGTAGCTCGTAGCAGCATGTCTAGAGCTTCCTGATCCAGGCGAGGGTCTCCCGAACTTTTTGTAATCCTTGGTCGTTTTAGACGACCATTTGTTTTTAGATAAAAATTAACGTGAACAGTGCCGGTCACACCTGCTCGACGGGCGCTTCGTGGGTAGCGTTTGTGGCGCGCAGCATGGGCGAGAATACGAGAAAGATAAGTTTGCTGAATAGCTGGTTTACCTCCTGTCGTAGTGCTTTTCCCTGTTCCCGTTGCTTTGATAGTTGCTCGACTGTTTTGTTTACTATCAAATATGTCTTCCTGAGTTTTGCTGTCTTCAGCCTGCTTTGTTTCTGCTTGCTTAGTTTCTGGTTGAGTCGTTTCTAGCTTTTTAGCCACCTGCTCAGGAGCAGGAAGCTCGGCTGGCAGATCTGTTTGCTTCTTCTCCATATCAATTGTTTCGACGGGTGTGGGTTCTTCTATTGTTTCTTCTATTGCTTCAAGCGCTGGTTCGATTTCTGCGACTTCGTCTGGTGTTTGGGTTTCTTTGATATCGACAAGCTCTTCTTGAACTTGCTCGTTGGGTGCTTCTTCACTTGAGGCCGCGGCACTGGTATCCACAAAGCTTCCTGCCAGACCCAGGCCTGCTATTAAGCCGTCTTCACCTGCTTGTTGAGCTCCGCTTATGGCAATAGTAGAGGGCAAGCTATAGATGCTATAAGCTAGTGCCAGGGAAAAGTGGAGCGCGATCGCAAAGAGACTTGCTGTTGTTATGTGAGCACTTTTGATCTTCATGGCTGAATCGTCTGAATGCTCAGGCTTTCCATGCCGTAAGTTCGTGCCAGCTTTAGCACCGGGTCTAATGCAGAAGCGGGAAGCTGGCGGTGAATGCGTATACTCAGTTCTGTGATCGTCTGATCAGAAAACACTTTGCTAAGTTCGTCATTAACTTGCTCACCTTCCAGTAAGTATTCTCCATTTGCATGAATTTCCAGTACCAGCGTCTTCGCGTCCACTTTCTGATCATTTTGTGAATTGGGCAATTCCAGGCTCTTGCTTGGCGATTTAATCTGACCGGCCACCATAAAGAAGATCAATAACAAGAAGACGATATTGATCGCAGGGACCATATTACCGTCCAGGTTAAGGCTATTGTTATTGGACGCTTCGATATGAATAAGCTTCA
>NZ_LWGG01001096.1:0-1137 GCF_001635365.1 Oleiphilus sp. HI0128
AATCATTGGCCGTGATGCTCGTAAAGAAATGGAGCGCTTGTTTGATACCAAGGTGATGTTAAACCTATGGGTTAAGGTCAAAAGTGGTTGGTCTGATGATGAAAGGGCTTTAAAGAGTTTGGGTTATCGAGACGAGTAAGGCTCCTTTAAATAGGGGGCGGTCAGTGCATGAGTATGATTGAGGAGCAGCAAGCGGTTTATGTTTTGAACCGGCGCCCTTATCAGGAGTCCAGTCTTTTAGTTGATGTGTTTTCACTTAATTTCGGACGGCTTACTTTGATCGCAAAAGGGGCCTTGCGAAAAGGAAGTGCTTGGTCAGCCTTGCTTCAACCCTTTCAGGCTCTTTTGCTCTCTTGGAGTGGCCGCTCTTCAATCAAAACACTTCGATCCGTCGATGTTCCAAGCCAGCCCTATAAGCTTCGCGCAAACTATCTTTTTAGTGCTTACTACCTTAATGAATTGGTTCTGAAGCTAGTACCGGACAATGAGCCAAGCCTGGGAGTGTTCTCAAACTATGTAGATTGTTTGGATCAGCTAGCTGAAGGGCAAGACTTGCAGCGCTGTTTGCGAAAATTTGAATACCTTTTACTGAGTGAGCTAGGATTACTGCCTGATTTTGAACATGATATTTATGGTCACAAGATTCAGAAGGATCAGGGATATAAGTTTCTTTCACAGCAAGGTTTTGAAGGAGTTGGTAAGGCCAGCTCTAACTTAGGAAGTGTGTTTATTATAAGTGGAAAAGCAATATCGCTTATCAGTACTTTAGATATTGTTAATGGCTCTACCTGGCAAAAGGAAGAGTACTTAAAGGCCAAGCAGTTGATGCGCTATCTGGTTGATGATGCTTTGGGTGGTCAGGTGATAAAAAGTCGAGAGTTATTTCGTCCGATAAAGTTTAAGGGGTAAATTTGATGGAAAATCCTAATGGCAGAGTTTTATTAGGCGTGAACGTTGATCACGTGGCAACCTTGAGAGAGGCTCGTGGCACACGTTACCCTGACCCTGTTCAAGCTGCTTTACTGGCTGAAGAGGCTGGAGCAGATGGTATTACAATTCATCCGCGTGAAGATCGACGCCATATTCAAGAGCGAGATGTACTGGTGATGAAGGAAACCTTGCAAACTCGAATGAATC
>NZ_LWGG01001097.1:0-27595 GCF_001635365.1 Oleiphilus sp. HI0128
TCGCCGTATACGTAAGCACCGCCCTGATATTAGTATCTCTTCAGACTTTATCATTGGCTTCCCTGGCGAAACCGAGAAAGACTTTGAAGACACCATGAAGCTGATCAATGACGTTGGCTTTGACGCTTCTTTTAGTTTTATCTATAGCGCGCGCCCGGGTACACCAGCAGCAGATTTACCTGATGAAACAAGCGAAGAAGTTAAAAAACAACGACTGCAAATTCTGCAGCAGCGCATTCTTCAACAAGCTCAAGATATTAGCCGAAAAATGGTCGGTAATACCGAACGAATTCTGGTCACAGGTTTTTCTAAGAAAGACCCCGGGGAGCTCCAAGGCCGAACCGAAAATAACCGTGTTGTGAACTTCAAAGCGAAGCAAGACCGCTCAGATAGTGCCTTGATCGGGCGCTTTATCGACGTGAAGATTACCGATGCTTACGCAAATTCATTACGTGGTGAAAGAGTCGATGAGCAAGACTACTAAAAAAGAAAAGTTAGCCAGACGGCAAGACAAGCAGCCTGACGATAAAGTCAAAACAACGAGCACTGGCTCCATCACCATCAAAGAAGTTGCACTGACGCCTTTTGATAATGACCGCCTCGCCTGTTTGTGCGGCCAATTTGATGAAAACATCAAACACCTAGAAATGCGTCTAGATGTTAAGATCAGCTATCGGGGCGCTGTTTTCAAAATACGTGGCGAAAAAGCTGAAGCATCCCAAGCGGCGCTAGAGATAATCAGACACCTATATCGAGAGACCGAGGATAATTCGAGCATTAGCCTTGAAATGGTTCACCTCTTTGTTCAGGAGTTTGGCGTTGATGCTATTTCGAGCGAGCTATCAGAAGAAGCTCGACTAATCAAAACACCTCGAAGCCAAGTTAAACCTCGCGGCGAGAACCAGTGCCAATATGTTGCTAACATTAAGCAGCATGATATTAATTTTGGCTTAGGCCCTGCTGGTACTGGCAAAACCTACCTTGCTGTTGCTTGTGCTGTAGAAGCGCTAAATAACGAAGAAGTTAAGCGCATTCTGCTCGTTCGGCCCGCAGTTGAAGCAGGAGAAAAGCTTGGCTTTCTGCCTGGCGACCTGGCTCAGAAAGTTGACCCTTACTTGCGCCCTCTCTATGACGCGCTATATGAAATGCTAGGCTTCGACCAAGTCGCCAAGCTCATGGATAAGAACATCATAGAAGTCGCACCACTCGCCTTTATGCGCGGCCGAACACTTAATAATGCTTTTATTATTTTGGACGAAAGCCAGAACACCACGCCCGAACAAATGAAGATGTTCCTGACCCGAATTGGTTTTGGCTCAACAGCCGTTATTACGGGTGACCTAACCCAAACCGACCTACCTAAACACGCGATGTCGGGCTTAGCTCAGGCTCAGCGCGTTTTGAATGGAGTAAAAGGCATCAGCAGCATCCACTTCCGCCCATCTGATGTTGTCAGACACCCTATTGTTCAACGAATTGTAGAGGCTTATAACAAGCACGATACGCAGGGAAAGGCTTAAACCACAGAGGACACCGAGCGCTTCGCTGCACAGAGGAAGGGATTAAGACACCCTAAAAACCTTTTTATCTTTTCTCGGTGTAGGCCGCAGGCCTCTCTGTGACCTCTGTGGTGAACCGTGTTTTATGTTTTGATCTTGAAGTGATAAACCGATGAACCACAGAGGACACCAAGAGTAGAGAAACTCTAATCTTTCATTTGCCCGGGCAACCACAAAGCTATTTCAGGGAAGATCAGCAGTAGTAGTACCATAACCAAACTTATTACTACAAATGGTAAGGCACCCTTAAATACAGTTGTTAAGGGTATATCCGGAGCAACGCGCTGCATTACAAATACATTGATACCGATTGGCGGCGTAATCAGCGATAGCTCAATCATCATAACGATAAAAATACCAAACCAGACCGGGTCATATCCTAAAGAGGTCACCAAAGGGAAGACAAAAGGCAAGGTGAGGATAATCATCCCAAAGGTGTCTAATACAGCCCCGAGCACCAGATACAAGAGCAATAGCGCTAACATTATCAAGAAGGACGAATCACTCCACCCGGCGATGGATTCTATCAAGAACTGAGTCACGTCAGTCTGCGCCATGAAGCGGCTAAAGAATACGCCTCCTAAGAATAACAAAAAGATGTTGCCGCTCAGCGAAACGCTTTGGCCCAAACTTTCTTTCAGAATCATTGCACTTAAGCGTCCGCGAAATAAGGCAATAACGAATACCCAAGCCAAACCAATACCCGCGGCCTCTGTTGGCGTTGCATAGCCTCCGTAAATACCACCCAAAACAATAAGCATTAGTGACAATGCCGGCAGGAGTTTTGGTAGCGCCTTGATCCGCTCTGCCACCGAGTAATGCTCACCACCGGGTGCCAGTTCGGGCTTGAGCTTACAGCGAATCATGACATATAGACCAAACATCAAAGCTAATAGAATTCCCGGAATAATACCCGCTATAAACAGGTCGCCTAGCGAGGTTTCCGTCCAGGCCGCGTAAAAGACCAAAGGGATACTCGGAGGAATAAGAATGGCGAGCACACCGGCTGCTGCGATTGAGCCAGTCGCAAGCCTTTGGTTATAGCCGTAACGACGCATCTCTGGCATCAGCATTTTGCCCATTGCTGTGACTGTTGCAACACTAGAGCCTGTGACCGCACCAAAGGTTGCTGAGCAGCTGATAGATGTGATCGCCAAGCCACCGGGAATTCGCCCGAACCAGCGGTTAAAGCAATAGAAAAGATCTTTACCCAAGCCCGTTGTTTGAGCTAAAGCTCCCATCCAAACAAATATAGGTAAGGTCACCAATACAAAGTTACTGGCGACTTCCCAACTAACCAACTGAAACTGAACGATAGCCGACTCAAAGCTCTGAAGGTAGACATTTCCAAGCAGCCCTACCGCTATCAAAGCGATAGCAATCGGTACACGTAGAGCGATTAATATAAGCAAGCAGGCCATGGCCAACAGGCCAACACTTTCAGGGTTCACGAATGCCCCTCTTTGGTTTGACTTGAATCTAGACTAGCCCATAGCAAACTCAATGATTGAAGCGTTGTCACAAGCCCGATAAAAGCCATCAAGGCATAGAAAGGCCAATAAGGTATGTCGATAGTATAAGCTTGATCTTCATAGGTATAGCTATCTATCGCGCCCAACACCGCCTGCCAAACGACAAGTAGCGAGAACAAAACCAAGAAAACATATGAAGCGCATTTTAGGGAGCGTTGCTTAGAAGCCGACAAGGCTTGGTAAAGCAGGTCAACACTCAATAATTCATGGCCCTCTATACACTTTGGAATCGCTAATAAAGAACATGCTGAGTAGCAGCAAACCCGACAATTCGTGAGCCCAAGCAATGGGAGAGGAAAATAATGAACGCAAAATAACGTCACTAATTACAAGTAAGACCAGTGACGGCAGAACAAACAAGGTGTTAAGACCGTTTAAGAAATTAACGAGTTTTTTTAAGATTTGGTCAAGCATAGAATGGAAGCGACGGAGGGTTCACGCTTATTAGCTTGACTCTTGATCAGGTAAGGGGCCAGGCATCACGATGCCAAATCCTTGAGCAAAGTCTATTCCAATTTCTCTTAGCGCTTCGCAAGTCGCATCATCCTCAACAAACTCTGCGATCGTCTCTAGACCCGCTGCGTGCGCTATCATATTGCACGACTCCACAATCCCTCTATCAATACTGTCGCTCAACATATTCTTAACAAAGCTCCCATCAATCTTCAGGAAGTCGACAGGAATCGTTTTAAGATAAGAAAAAGAGCTCAAACCAACACCAAAATCATCTAGCGCAAACTTAAAGCCTAGCCCTCTAATTTCATTAATAAACTCTACCGCATCAACCAGGTTATCGATTGCAGAGGTTTCTGTAATTTCAAAACAAATTCTCTGAGGCAGCAGGTCATATTCTTTTTGCCAGATCTTGATATCATCAAAAAATGACTGATCACTCAAGGTTGAACCTGACATCGTCTTCGGAGTCATCGACGATTAATATTCGTATAATCTTACCTTCCACTAAATGCATATAGCTACCTTGATACCGGAGAAAGGTTAATGTCTAACCAATAATTCCGAAGTGCTGAGATATTGTCTTTAAATTCATTTATATCAAAAGACTTTTGAATATAGCTGTTTGCGCCGGCCCGATAACTTTCCTGAACATCTCTCTCTTCATCGGAGGAGGTTAGGATGACAACAGGTAGGCATTGAGTGTCCGGGTTGTGACGAAGCTCTTTCAACACATCCAGACCATGAACTTTTGGCAAATTCAAATCGAGGAAAACCACCCTTATCTCAGGGTCGAACTGCTGGCCAGCGTACTGCCGCTTTCCACACAGGTAATCAATCGCCTCTTGCCCATCCCTAACAATGACAACATCTTTCTGCTCTACGCCCGCTTTTTTAAGCGCAAACAAAGCCAACTCTTCTTCACCTGCATTATCTTCTACTAACAATATCTTTGCCGTACTCAAAGCGAACATCCTCCTTTTGCTTATCCTTTAAGTTTAGCCCCATATTAGATTTATGCCAGGTACTGTCAAAACACCCCAAATCATTCCGACTCACTTAGCAATTCACGAATTACAGGCACAAAAAAAGCCGCTAAGAGCGGCTTTTTTCTAACTTACTAAAGTAAGCCGATTCAACAAACAGCTTACTAGCCGTTTACTGCATCCTTTAGGCCTTTACCAGCTTTAAAGCTAGGAATCTTGGCAGCAGCGATTTGAATTTCTGCACCAGTCTGTGGGTTACGACCAGTTCTTGCTGCACGATCTTTCACAGAGAAGGTACCAAAACCAATCAACGTTACCTGATCACCTTCTTTAAGTGCATTTGTAACTGATTCTACAACCGCGTCGATAGCACGACCAGCGGCTGCTTTAGAAATGTCTGCAGATTCTGCAATTGCATCAATTAGTTCAGACTTATTCACACTAAACCCCTTTTGAGATAACTGTAAACATACGAGACTTTCGCAGAATGCTGCAAGGTAATCTCTGTATATAATTTATAATGATGTGCTTTTTGATTCTTAGAAATCTTACACTTTTAAAAACATTCGTCAATTGTATCTTTGATACTCAAAAAGACAACTAACAAATATCACATGACAGGTCGGAGCCCCCTAAATTACTGCTGCCTGACGTCAGACTGTTTTATACCAACTGAGCGAAAGCCCTGTCAAGCAGCCTGAGCGCCTAATGTGTATTTATTCTCTCAGAAGCCTCATCTTTCACCTCTGAACCTTCTTTTTCGGACTTTTGCAGCATTTTTTCCTTGTGTTCATCACTTTCGGGAGAATACGCCAAAGCGCGCTCTAAAACTTCGTCAATCCACTTAACCGGTACAATTTCGAGGTCTGCTTTAATATTATCCGGAATTTCCTTCAAGTCTTTTTCATTTTCTTGAGGAATTAGAACTAGTTTTATTCCACCTCTATGTGCCGCTAATAACTTTTCTTTCAAGCCACCAATAGCAAGGACCTGACCACGCAAGGTTATTTCACCTGTCATCGCAACGTCTGCACGAACTGGAATGCCAGTAAATGAGGAAACCATTGCCGTGCACATTGCGATACCCGCACTCGGCCCATCTTTTGGCGTCGCACCTTCAGGAACATGGACATGAATATCATGCTTTTCATGAAAGTTGTCATCGATATAAAAGCCGCCAGCTCGACTTCTTACAACAGTCATAGCAGCTTGTATTGACTCCAGCATTACATCACCCAAAGACCCCGTCCGAACAACCTTACCTTTACCCGGCACAGTACTACATTCAATTGACAACAACTCGCCGCCAACCTGCGTCCATGCCAGACCAGTAACCTGCCCTACCCGGTCCTTTTCATCAGCCATGCCGTAACTAAATTTGCGCACACCTAAGTACTGATCGATATTTTTGCTATCTACGGTAATCTCAATAGCCTCTTTAGACTCTAGAATTTCCTTCACTACCTTGCGACAAACTTTAGCAAGCTCTCGCTCCAGCCCTCGAACACCCGCTTCTTTGGTGTAATAACGAATCACATCTCTTATTGCATCTTCGGCAATAGCGAGCTCACCTTTTTTCAGGCCATTATCTTTGATCTGTTTCGGGATCAGGTATTTTTGCGCGATATTGATCTTTTCATCTTCGGTGTAACCCGGAATACGGATAACCTCCATACGATCAAGCAAGGCCGGAGGGATGTTCATTGAGTTTGAGGTACAGACAAACATAACATCGGACAAATCATAATCTACTTCTAGATAGTGATCATTAAAGGTATGATTTTGTTCTGGATCTAACACCTCAAGCAAAGCCGAAGCCGGGTCACCACGATGATCAGCACCCAATTTATCGATTTCATCAAACAAGAACAGCGGGTTCTTCACTTCGACTTTAGAAAGCTTCTGAATCAGTTTACCTGGCATTGAACCGATATAAGTTCGGCGATGACCACGAATCTCTGCTTCATCACGCACACCACCCAGTGCAACACGGGTATATTTTCGGTTTGTTGCCTTCGCAATAGATTGCCCCAAGGAGGTTTTACCTACACCAGGAGGCCCAACCAAGCACAATACCGGCCCTTTAAGCTTCTTAACCCGGCTCTGTACCGCTAAATATTCGATAATGCGGTCTTTGACCTCTTCTAGGCCATAGTGGTCTGCATCAAGAATTTCTCTTGCCTTAACGATATCGTGTCGAACTTTACTTTTCTTCTTCCAGGGAAGATTTACAAGCCACTCAACATAGCCTCGCACAACTGATGCCTCTGAAGACATCGGTGACATCATCTTCAACTTCTTAAGCTCTGCTTCAGCCTTCTTCTTGGCCTCTGCACTCATGCCAACCGTTTGAATTTTGTTTTCCAGCTCTTCGAACTCGTTACCACCTTCGTTGATCGCTCCCATTTCTTTCTGGATAGCTTTCATTTGCTCATTCAGGTAGTACTCGCGCTGACTCTTTTCCATTTGCTTCTTAACACGACCACGAATGCGCTTCTCGACCTGAATCAGATCAAGCTCGCCTTCGATAACAGCTAACAACATTTCTGCACGCTGCCCGACATTCAACTCTTCCAGAACATCCTGCTTATCGGCTATTTTGAGTTCCAAATGAGCAGCAACGGTATCGATCAACCTAATAGGGTCAGAAATATTCGTTAACGACGAGACGATTTCAGCAGGAATTTTTTTACTCACCTTACTCAGCTTTTCAAACTGAGACATTAAGGTTTGCACAAGCCCCTGAAACTCAGACTGCTCTGGGTGAGACTCTTCCAGCTCACTCGTTTTTGCTGACAAGAACTCTTCTGAAGCAACCCGATCAACACTGACTCGGTACTCACCTTCGATCAGCACTTTAACCGTACCATCGGGCAGCTTTAACATTTGCAATATATTTGCAACCGTACCAACGGAATATAATTCATCGATTGACGGATCGTCTTCGATGGCAGTTTTTTGTGTGAGTAAGAGAAGCTTCTTGTCAGAAGCCATGGCCGCTTCAAGCGCCATAATAGACTTTTCTCTACCAACGAAAAGAGGAATCACCATATGCGGAAAGACAACGACATCCCTCAAGGGCAACATGGGGATATGGCCTTCCGGCGCAGTTATCACGATATCTTTTTCAACGCTTTCTGATTCCGTGCTTTTATCTTGATCAGACATACAATTCCTCAATCACAAATAGATGCTTTGACTCATAAGTGGGGCTATATTTTTTAAATACAAGACAAACCGGGCGAGAATATTAGAACTTTTCCATATCAGCCAGGTAAAAAAAAACCATGCCCACCTTCATGGACATGGTTTTATCGATTTTAGTCGAACTTAGCTGTCAGGCAAGGCTTTTGCCTGTTCACCATTATCGTAGATCTTGATCGGTTCAGACTCACCATTGATGGTATTTTCATCAATAACAACCTTGCTTATGCCCGACTCGGATGGAATGTGATACATAGTATCGAGTAAAACATTCTCCAAAATCGACCTTAAGCCACGAGCACCAGTCTTTCTTTCCATTGCCTTATTGGCAACAGCACGAAGCGCCTCTTCCCTAAAATCAATTTCAACGCCTTCCATTTCAAAAAGCTTTTGATATTGCTTAGAGAGCGAGTTCTTAGGCTCTGTCAAAATTTGCATTAACGCAGCTTCATCAAGCTCGTTTAGCGTTGCAATCACCGGCAAACGACCAACAAACTCAGGAATCAAACCATACTTAACCAAGTCTTCGGTTTCGACTTCTTTTAGCGTCTCACCAACCTTACGCTCTGCATCCTTACTCTTAACCGATGCACCAAAGCCAATTCCACTCTTCTCAGAACGATCAGCAATAACCTTATCCAGGCCTGCAAAGGCACCGCCACAGATAAACAGCATATTAGTTGTATCAACCTGCAAGAATTCTTGCTGAGGATGCTTACGTCCACCCTGAGGAGGAACCGAAGCAACCGTACCTTCGATCAACTTAAGCAAAGCCTGTTGCACACCTTCACCTGACACATCTCGTGTAATTGAAGGGTTATCAGACTTACGAGAAATCTTGTCGATTTCATCAATATAAACAATTCCGCGCTGCGCTTTCTCTACGTCGTAATCGCACTTTTGCAGAAGCTTCTGAATAATGTTCTCGACGTCTTCACCAACGTAACCGGCTTCTGTCAGCGTGGTTGCATCAGCAATCGTAAATGGAACATTCAATAAGCGCGCTAGCGTCTCGGCCAATAGCGTTTTACCACTACCCGTTGGGCCAATCAGCAAGATATTACTCTTGCCCAGCTCAATATCAGACTTAGCATTGTCGAACTTCAGACGCTTATAATGGTTATAAACAGCAACAGAAAGAACTACTTTAGCTCTCTCCTGCCCAATCACATAGTCGTCAAGCGTTTCTTTAATTTCTTGCGGTACAGGTAGTCTATCACTAGCTTCCTCAGAAGCTGTCTCCTGCACCTCTTCACGAATAATATCGTTACAGAGGTCTACACATTCATCACAGATAAAGACAGATGGGCCTGCAATCAGTTTTCTCACTTCATGCTGACTTTTGCCACAAAAGGAGCAGTAAAGTAATTTACCGTTATCTCCGCCCTTACCGTTTTTTTCATCGGTCATCAGATTTCCTACTTACTGTACAAAGCGCCTCTTCGAACGCCTGCGCGCAATGAAGCGGCTCTTACCGCTGCGCGATATTCATTTAATCGCCTGAGAAGTCCTATTCGAGCAGCTTAAGCTCTATCTTCCCAGGCAAGTGCCCCTCACTACTACTCTGCCGACGGACGCTTTTCAATCACTGAGTCAATTAAACCATATTCTACTGCCTCAGCACCATCCATAAAATTGTCACGATCTGTATCTTGAGCAACTTCTTCGATATCACGGCCTGTATGTTCAGCCATAATTTTATTCAGCTTATCACGAATCGTTAGAATTTCTTTAGTATGAATCTCAATATCAGTCGCCTGCCCCTGATAACCACCTAAAGGTTGGTGAATCATCATTCGCGAATGAGGAAGACAATGACGCTTACCTTGAGCACCACCCGTCAACAACAATGCGCCCATACTACACGCCTGACCAATACATAACGTAGAAACATCCGGCTTGATAAACTGCATTGTGTCATAGATAGACATACCCGCAGTAACTGAGCCACCAGGTGAATTGATGTAGAGGTGAATATCTTTGTCAGGATTCTCAGATTCCAAAAACAACAGCTGAGCAACAACAAGGTTAGCCATGTGATCTTCAACCTGACCAACCATAAAAATAACGCGCTCTTTTAGTAGACGCGAATAGATATCGAAAGATCGCTCTCCTCGTGCAGTTTGCTCTATAACCATTGGCACGAGACCACTATTAGTAATAATGCCTGAGCCTTGTCCCATATTGTCTTGGAAATTCATACGTATCTTTCTTCCTCTGCTTGGCCTGCTACAAGTATTGATGTGTCGACCTAGGTATCTTTTTTTGATATCTACGACAAGTCATATTGAATATGCAGTCTTTATTTTTCGTCGCTTTAAATTAAAAGCAGCCAGTATTTAACTGGCTGTTTAAAGTGTAGCTGAAAAAAATTAGAGATTCAGATTTTCATCCGAATATTTCTTTTTTTTAAGCTTCTTATTGCTGAGCTGCTGCTGGCTTAACCGCATCTTCGTAGGACATCTTAACTTTTTTGCCCTTCGCTTTTGACTTAACTAACTCAACTACTGCGTCTTCTACAATAACTGCTTCAACCTGCGCGCGGTTTTCCTTTTGGTTATAGAACTCTACAACCTCAGCTGGCGTTTCATAAGTACCGGCAATTTCCTGGATCTTGGCATCAACTGCTTCAGCATCTGGCGTAATTTCGTTTTCCTTAACCACTGCCGCAAACAACAAACCAGTTTTAACACGCTGAGTCGCTTGATCTTTAAATAGCTCAGAAGGCAACTGAGAAACATCTAACTGCTGACCACCACCAAACTGCTGCAAGGCCTCTTGCTTCATTCGGTTAATTTCTTCTTCAACCATAGACGCTGGAACGTCGATATCGTTTGCTTCAGACATGCCTTCAACAACTTGCTGCTTCAGCTTATTGCTTACTGCATTTTCAAGCTCACGTTCCATATTCTTAATTACTTCTGCTCTGAAGTCTTCTTCAGTTTTGCAGTCTACGCCGTATTTACCGAAGAACTCTTCATCCATTTCAGGAAGCACAGTATCTTCAACAACTTTAACGTCTACCTCAAACTTAACATCTTTACCTGCCAACTCTTCGTTCGCATAGTCTTCAGGGAAAGTCAGCTCTAAAGTCACTGACTCACCAGCTTTTGAACCGATCAGACCGTCTTCAAAGCCAGCAATCATTTGACCGGCACCCAAAGTGATCTTCTGGTCTTTACCTGTGCCGCCCTGGAACGCTTCACCATCCATATAACCAACGTAATCAAGCGTCAACAAGTCTTTCTTCTTAGACTTACGCTTTACTGACTTAAGTGTGCCATGCTGACGACGAAGCGTATCAATCATGTTCTTGATATCTTTTTCTTTAATTTCAGCAACTGGCGTTTCTAACTTAAGCCCAGACAAGTCAGCCAATTCGATTTCTGGATACACTTCAAAAATCGCAATAAACTCTAGATCCTTACCTTCTTCAACTGTCTTAGGCTCAAAACGAGGATAACCAACCGGGTTAACTTTCTCTTGAGTCAACGCTTGAACGTAAGAGTTACGCATTACTTCGCCAATCACTTCTTGACGTACGCCTTGTCCATAACGCTTTTTAACAACCTTAACTGGCACCTTTCCTGG
Organism: Oleiphilus sp. HI0128; assembly: GCF_001635365.1. Lineage (NCBI taxonomy): Bacteria > Pseudomonadati > Pseudomonadota > Gammaproteobacteria > Oceanospirillales > Oleiphilaceae > Oleiphilus > Oleiphilus sp. HI0128. The sequence continues at coordinate 11,326 of NZ_LWGG01001097.1, forward strand.
TCTAAAACCGTTGATACGTGCTGTTTTAGCCGTCTTCTGAAGGCGCTCCTCGACTTCTCGCTCGATCTGATCAGCAGGTACACCAATCGTCATTCGGCGCTCTATGGAAGACGTGGATTCAACAGAAACTTGCATGGACATTCCTCAATTATATATAACGTGTTTGCTCGAAGACCTAACACCACTACCAATCTGCGTACGCGCGCTTAAAGCACCTATATACATGATTGAAAGACAGTCTAGTGATCGAATCGATCTAGACAGTGTATCAGCCATTAAAATTATTGGGGGCGAATATTAAGATCACTACCTGAATATATCAAGCACTTTAATCGGCTTAAGAGTGCTTAATCGATGAAAAACATCAAAAACGCAAAATAATTCACAGGAAAGCGTAATAAACTAGAAAAGATTTATATTCAGATTATTCGTTATATATAAATGTAACCAAGGAAGAGAACAAACAGCAGATATTTTATTGCGGTAAAATACTGCTTTTTTAGAAACACCAAGATTTGACTTGGTGCGAAAGGAGAGACTCGAACTCTCACGCCGCAAGACACTAGAACCTAAATCTAGCGCGTCTACCAATTCCGCCACTTTCGCATCGTCAATTTTTTCGTATTCTAACCAACTTGCAACCCGTTGTAAATCAACAATTTGCAAAAAGTTGGGGTGGACGAAGGGGTTCGAACCCTCGACCGCCGGAATCACAATCCGGAGCTCTACCAACTGAGCTACGCCCACCATTACCTGGCTTCTACCACTTAATAAATGGCGCGCCCGATAGGATTCGAACCTATGGCCTACGGCTTAGAAGGCCGTTGCTCTATCCAGCTGAGCTACGGGCGCTCGAATCCTTTTCTCTAAAAACCCTATTACACAAACAACATGAAACAAGATCTTTAAAATGGTCGGGGTAGAGAGATTCGAACTCCCGACATCCTGCTCCCAAAGCAGGCGCGCTACCAGACTGCGCTATACCCCGATCATACTTAAATCAGCTAACAACTCCTATTCACAAGCACTGCTGCCTGGAACATTCCTCGTTGCCTCTCAAAGATGGCGCGAATAATACAGCCGGTTTTTTCGATCGTCAACAAATTTTAAAGCGAATTTTAGAAATTCTTTTAAAAAAGCAATTTATAAGCTTTTTATTCATAAAGGGTCATGAGAAAATGCCGCCATTCAAAATTCAGGGTTAGAGAGATCAAACATGACCGCAGCACTAATTGATGGAAAGAAAATCTCGCAAGAGGTAAAGGCTAAAGTGGCCGAAGGCGTAAAAGAAAGAGTCGCCCAAGGTAAGCGCCCTCCCGGGCTTGTGGTTATATTGGTAGGTGCTGACCCAGCATCTGAAGTGTACGTTCGAAACAAAACTAACTCTTGCGAACAAGTCGGCTTCAAATCCGAAACGCTGACACTTCCTACTGAAACAAGTCAGGAAGAGCTAGAAAGCCTTATTGACAAATATAATGCCGACGAAACAATCGACGGCATACTGGTTCAGCTCCCTCTGCCTGAACACCTAGACAGCGATCCTTTACTAGAACGTATACGCCCAGATAAAGATGTAGATGGCTTCCACCCTTTTAATATTGGCCGCCTTGCACAAAGAATGCCCCTACTCCGCTCCTGCACCCCAAAAGGCATAATGACTTTATTGGAAACAACAGGACAAACAATCAGAGGCAAAGATGCCGTTATCGTCGGCGCTTCTAATATCGTTGGTCGACCGATGGGCCTTGAGCTATTACTAGCTGGCTGCACTGTCACGACCACTCACCGCTTCACCAAAAACCTGCCCGAGAAGATATCTCAGGCCGACATCGTAGTCGTTGCCGCCGGCAAACCTGGCTTAGTAAAAGGTGAATGGATTAAGCCTGGCGCAATTGTTATCGACGTGGGTATTAACCGTTTGGACGATGGCCGCTTGGTGGGTGATATTGAATTTGATGTCGCGCAAGAGCGCGCTGGCTGGATTACACCTGTTCCTGGCGGTGTAGGCCCCATGACAGTTGCAACGCTGATGGAAAATACGCTTTATGCAGCGAATGAGCTGCATAGCTAAGTTGAAGCAAGCCTGTAGGAAGAGGTCTCCGTACCTCCCTGGCGGACTGGCACAAAGTTTCTATGAAGCACCGCATTAGCGAGAGGTAGAACCCTCTGCCTACAAAAGAATATATACCAAACTCCACGTAGGCGGGGCCTCCGGCCGCGCGAACGAAACCGCTAGGCTATCTGATACACCGTGGAAAGACTTGCGCCCCGAGACGGGCCGCCTACAACTACAAACGCGCTATCTCGACAGTCACTTGTAGGCAGATGTCTCCGTGCCTCGCTGGCGGACTGGCACAAAGTTTCTATGAAGCACCGCATTAGCGAGGGGTAGAACCCTCTGCCTACGATTGAGTTTATTAGTGATTAAGAGCGGCGCCAGCTGGTACCATCTTTACTATCATCTAAGGTAATGCCCTGCTCTAACAACAGATCACGAATTCGGTCAGACTCCGCCCACTCTTTATTCGCACGTGCTTCTGTTCTTGCCACAACTAAAGTATCTATCTCATCATTTGATAAACCATCAGCCGAAGCTGCGCCTTTAAAGTAATCTTCAGGGTCTAATTGAAGAATACCCAAAGCTTCACCTAAAGAACGAAGCGTACTAGCCAAGGCCGCAACATTGTCACCTTCATCAGTACGTGCAACATTTAGCTCTCGAACCAAGTCAAACATCACGGCCAATGCTTCAGGCGTATTAAAGTCATCATCCATCGCTGTTTTAAAGCGCTCAAGATAAGACTCAACGCGCGCTTCAGAACTTAGCTCTGCCTCGCTCAAACCACGTAAAGACTGATATAAACGATCCAAGGTTGCTTGCGCTTCAACCAGGTTATCTTCGGAATAATCAACCTGACTACGATAGTGGCTAGACACTAGGAAGTAACGAATCACTTCAGCCGGATACTTTTCCAAGACTTCGCGAATGGTGAAGAAGTTACCCAAAGATTTAGACATCTTTTCTTTGTTTACACGAACAGCGCCTGCATGCATCCAGTAGTTCACATACTTCTGACCGGTTGCACCTTCAGACTGGGCAATTTCATTTTCATGATGTGGGAATTTTAAGTCTGGCCCGCCCCCATGAATATCAAAGGTATCACCCAAACAGCAAGTCGACATGGCTGAGCATTCAATATGCCAGCCAGGGCGACCATTCCCCCACGGGGATTCCCAGCTAGCCTCGCCTTCTTTTGCCGCTTTCCACAAAACAAAATCCAGTGGATTACGCTTATGCTTTTCAACATCGATACGCGCACCCGCCAACAGCTCTTCGGTATTACGCTTGCTTAGCTTACCGTAGGTTTCAAACTTATCGATCGCATAATAGACATCGCCATTGTCGGCAGCATAAGCATGCTCGTTGTCGATCAGACGTTGAATCATATCGATAATTTCCTGGATATGCGCCGTCGCTCTCGGCTCCTGGTCTGGAGACTTCACCGACAACGCCGCTTCATCCTCATGCATCGCATCGATAAAGCGCTGCGTTAAAGCATCGTAGGCCTCTCCATTCTCCGCCGCTCGGGCGAAGATCTTGTCATCTACATCGGTGATATTTCGGATATACGTAACGTCGTAGCCAGAGTGGCGCAAGTAACGCGTAATCACGTCAAAGCTGACCAGCACGCGAGCATGACCGATATGGCAATAGTCATACACCGTCATCCCACAGACATACATTTTGACTTTGTTTTCTTCAAGCGGCTTAAATACTTCTTTCTCTGCAGATAGCGTATTATAAATTTTCAATGACATATTCTTTACTCCATCTACTCTTACTTATTTGCTTGCCCAATTATCTTTTAAACCAATTGTGCGATTGAATACGACCTTACCTTCACTAGGCTTATGGTCATATCGATCGGCAACAAAGTAGCCTTCTCGCTCAAATTGGAAATTCGCCTCAGGCTCCGCTTTTGCTGCATCAGGCTCAAGGTAAGCCTTAATCACACTAAAGCTTTCAGGGTTAACATGCGTCATAAAATCTTCTTCACCCGCATCTGGGTTAGCATGATTGAAAAGACGGTCATATAAACGCACTTCCGCCTCGACACTCTGCTCAGCAGATACCCAGTGAATAACACCGCGAGGCTTAATTCCTTCGATATTATTGCCTACCGAGTCAGCAACCAAGCTAGCTTTCACTTCAACAATTTCACCCTGCTCATTCTTAACACTTTCTTCGGCCTTGATAATGTAGGCACCACGCAAGCGAACATAATCCCCTAAGACTAAGCGCTTGAACTTCTTACGCGACAAGGTTTGATCTTCAGTGTAATCACTCTTCTCGATGTAGAGTGTTTCAGTAAATGGCAGACTGCGACTCCCTAACTCCGGCTTACTAGGGTGACAGGCAGCATTCAGCAATTCGTCAGCACCCTGGGCGTTATTATCAGCCATGTTAGATATCGTCACCTTAATAGGGTTCATCACACACATGGCGCGCGCAGCATTGTCGTTTAAATCATCACGAATCGCTCGCTCAAGAATCGCCACGTCAATATCACTATTGTTCTTGCTTGAAACAGGGATCATATCGCAGAAGCTTTTTAGCGCAGTGGGCGTAAAGCCACGACGACGCATACCTGATACCGTTGGCATACGCGGGTCATCCCAACCTGAAACGACACTGTCATCCACCAACTTCTTAAGCTTACGTTTACTGGTAACGGTATAGTTCAAGTTCAAACGACCAAATTCGTACTGGCGAGGCTTACTCGGAACAGGTAGGTTTTCCGTAAACCACTCATATAAAGGCCGGTGAGCCTGAAACTCCAAGGTACAAATTGAGTGCGTCACACCTTCAATGGCATCTTCCTGCCCATGAGCAAAATCATAACTCGGATAAATACACCACTTATCACCCGTTTGATGATGAGAAGCCTTACGGATACGATAAAGAATCGGGTCACGCAAATTCATATTTGGTGAGGCCATATCGATCTTGGCGCGTAAAACACAAGCGCCTTCATCGTACTCACCGGCACGCATCTTCTCGAACTCAGCTAAATTCTCTTCAACTGTACGCTCTCGATAAGGACTTTCTTTACCAGGAGACGTCGCCCAACCACGATACTCTTTGGCTTCGGCAGGGGAAAGGTGACAAACATAAGCCAATTTTTGATTGATGAGATGCAAAGCCCAGTCATAAAACTTGTCGAAGTAGTTAGAAGCATAACGCACCTCACCCGACCAGTCGTAGCCTAACCACTTAACATCTTCCTGAATCGCATCAATATAGGCCTGCTCTTCTTTTTCAGGGTTGGTGTCATCAAAACGAAGGTTACACTCACCGCCATACTCTTTCGCTAAACCAAAGTTCAACCAAATAGAACGAGCGTGACCAATGTGTAAAAAGCCATTCGGCTCAGGAGGAAAACGCGTAACAACCTTGCCGCCATGCTTGTTATCGGCAATGTCCTGCTCGATAGCCTGCTGTAAAAAGTGCTTAACTTCGGTGTCTTTTTCAGGAGTGTTTTGTTCTGACATGCTGGGTGATAATCCGACGAAAAATAAAACCCGACATTATATAGAAATCGATACTAATAGAAAGTAATCAACGGGGTCAGACTCGATTGAAATTCAATCGAGTCTGACCCCGTTGATTCCAGAGTGGCGTTTTAGCTATTTCACTGTCGCGCCCTTTGGGCAATGCTTATCAATCTTGTTCATAAACCTAAATAAGGTCGGAATGTTATTGGCTACAATCGGAACCCCTGTCGTCAACAAAGACACCGACACATCACGCACCGGGTCGGCCCAGCATAGTTTATTGATCAAACCAATATGTCCAAATGATTGAGCGCTGTGTTTACCCCACATACCGAAGGGCTCACCGCCCAACATTAAGCCAGCACTGTAGCGCATAGGCAGCATAAGTGTTTGATCAAATTGGATACTGGAATATTCCTGAGTAAAGCGCTTAACCGTCATTGGGTGGCATACGCGGTTGCCTTCCCATACACCGTTATTCAACAGCATTTGGAAGAAGCGGCCTATCTCTTCTGCGGTTCCCATAATATTGCCAGCAGGAATAACCGCCTTTTTAAAACGTGGGTCATTAGTTACACTTTCAACCATATCAAGCGATCCACCCAATGCCCGCTCAATTAAAGCCGAAATAGGATAGAAAGGCCTAACGCCTGTCGCGTGATTATCGGCCACCCGATCAGCATAGCGCTCTTCCACACCATAGCGGAAATACTTCATGCCCATCGGTTTTCTGACACGCTCATCCAAGAAGTCTTGAATACTTTTTCCGGTAACCTGCCTAACCACACGTTCAAGAATATAGCCACCCGTCAAGGCGTGGTATGCCAACCGGTTGCCTTTTGAAGACTGAGGCTTGGTCTCACACAAGATGCGCCAGATTTCATCGTTATCCCACAAGACTTCAGGGGGAACACCTTTCGGTAATCCAGGAACACCCGCTCTGTGGGACAAGACCTCGTGAATCGTGACATTCTTTTTGCCATTCTTACCAAACTCCGGTGCATAGAAGCTAATAGGATCATGCAGATGAACGAGTTTATCTTCAGAAAGCAGGTGCATCAAAAAAGCCGTAACTGCCTTAGAAGCGGAAAACAAACAGACAGGAGTATTAGGACGCATAAGAACACGAGCATCACCTTCTTGTGCGTCAGGACCATTACCAACCGCATGACCAATCGCACGATCAAGTATTACTTTTCCTCGTCGGCGCATACTAATTGAAACGCCTGGGTACAACGCAGTGCTATAAATATCCTCCACCGATTTCCAAATCGCCTCAACGCCTTCTCTGGTCATACCAACTGATTCTGGGTCAGCCTCGTTAACACAATCGGAGGTAATCACAGAAGAAAGCGACGAGGGCATATCAATGGTATGACTCACCTTTTGTCGAATCTGCTTATGTACCCCTTTATAGAGAGAGGCTTTTTTAAAGATATTCCCTGCATCGGTACTCATATTCATTCCACTACTCATTGTGCACCCTATTCTTTTATATTCTGCCTAAACGATAAAGCGATTAATAAATTAGAGCAATAACTCAGATCAATTTTGTCATTAATAATTGAGTATTTTTTCAGTTTTTTAACTATCACCGAAGCCATAGCGATTCAAAGCCAATTTATATACAATGCGCCTGAACAAGTTCTTCTACATTATCAACAGGAAAGCCAAGACTCATGATCTTATTAAAAACCAACCACGGTGATATCACACTTAAGTTAGATTTCGAAAAAGCGCCAGTGACTGCTAAAAACTTCGAGCAGTATGTTAAAGAAGGTTTTTACAACGGTGTTATCTTCCACCGAGTGATCAGTAACTTCATGATTCAAGGTGGTGGTTTTGAGCCAGGCATGAACCAGAAAACTACCCGTGAAACTATCAAGAACGAAGCAAACAATGGTCTAAGCAACAAGAACTACACCGTTGCCATGGCTCGTACTATGGACCCTCACTCAGCGTCTGCACAGTTCTTTATCAATGTTAAAGACAACACGTTCCTAGACTATACGGCTGAAACAATGGAAGGCTGGGGTTATGCAGTATTTGGTGAAGTCGTTGAAGGTCAAGACGTTGTCGATAAGATCAAAGGCGTTAAGACCACGACTAAAGCTGGCCACCAAGACGTGCCAGTTGAAGACGTGATCATTGAAGAAGCTAGCGTTCTTGAAGGTGAAGCAGCTGAAGATGGTGAATAAGACCTCGTCATGAGCACTTATTTTATTTCAGATCTGCATCTGGAAGAGTCACGCCCTGATATTATCAGGGCTTTCTTTTTATTCCTCGACTCTATTCAAAACGATGCTGACAAGCTCTATATTCTTGGTGATTTCTTCGAAAGTTGGATTGGTGACGATGAAAACACCGAACTTCAGCTTGAAGTAAAACAGCGCCTCAAAGCCCTCAGTGAGCAAGGTTGCCAACTTTTCTTTATGCACGGTAATCGTGACTTTTTAGTAGGCGATGTTTTCGCACAAGAAACTGGCGCCACCCTACTTGATGATCCATGTGTTATCGACGTAGCAGGCGAACCAACACTGCTTATGCATGGCGATAGCCTCTGTACTGCTGATACCGGCTACATGAAATTCAGAGCAACCATTCGTAACCCCGCTTTCTTGGCTCCCTTCTTAAAGCGCCCGATTGAAGAGCGAAAAATCACAGCTCAGCAACTTCGAGCAATGAGCCAAGCGAATAACCAGGATAAAAGCACAGAGATCATGGACGTAACGCCTGAAGAGGTGATTCGTGAACTTGAAGCACATAAGGTTCAACACATGATACACGGGCATACTCATCGCCCAATGATTCACGAAGTCGAAGCAAACGGCTTACCAGCTGTACGAATCGTATTAGGTGACTGGGACAAGCATGTTTGGTATCTGAAAGTCGATCAAGATGGCGAACATCACTTTAAAAACTATCTTCTCGAAGAACAAAACCCGAATATATAAACAATGAGCAAACACCCTCACTTTGACTCCATTATTATTGGCGGGGGTGCCTCAGGTTTAATGTGCGCACTAACAGCCGGTCAACTTGGCAAGCGCGTTTTGGTTCTCGACAGCAGCAATAAAGTCGGCAAGAAAATATTGATGTCTGGCGGCGGCCGCTGCAACTTTACCAACTACTATGTAGAGCCCAGCAACTATCTTTGCAGCAACCCTCACTTTGTAAAATCTGCCCTTGCGCGCTACACCCAATGGGACTTCATCGGCCTGGTCGATAAACATAGCATCCCTTATCATGAACGCTCTCATGGCGAGCTGTTCTGCGATAATTCAGCAAAAGATATTCTGAAGATGCTACTCGATGAGTGCAGCGACGCCGGTGTCGAGATCAAAACCAAATGCCAGGTGGAGTTTATCGAAACCCTAGACGAAAGTGATGAGCAGCGCTATATACTTCGCTCTAACGCCGGTGTTTTCACCTGCCGTTCCTTGGTGATCGCAACCGGTGGCCTATCCATTCCTACACTAGGTTCAAGCGGCTTTGGCTACGATATTGCCGAACAATTTAACCTGCCTCTCAAAGAACGTTCAGCGGGATTAGTCCCTTTCATTTTCACCGATCAAACCAAAGCGCTTACTGAACGCTTATCAGGGTTAGCGGTTGACGTGACAATGGAAACCAACGGCACCACATTTCGAGAGAACATGCTGTTCACTCATCGCGGCATTAGCGGCCCTGTTGCCCTACAATGCTCCAACTATTGGAAGCAAGGCGACCTTATTCATATCAACCTGTTACCTGATCTAGATGTTGAAGCCACACTACTTGAATTCAAGTCATCGAAGCCAAAATCTCTTCTCAGGAATATATTGTCTGAACATTTCTCCAAAGCCTTTTGTTTAGAACTACAAGCTCTATTTTGGAAAGCTGAAGCAGAAAAACCGATGGGCGAATTTACCGACAGCACCATTAGATCGATTGCCACTCACCTAAACAACTGGACACTAAAACCCGCCGGAACAGAAGGCTACCGGACCGCTGAAGTCACCTTGGGCGGTGTCGACACCGATGTTATTGCTTCCAAAACAATGGAGTGTAAAACCCAGCCAGGCTTATATTTTATCGGTGAAGTGCTTGATGTCACTGGCTGGCTAGGCGGATTTAATTTTCAGTGGGCCTGGGCTTCTGGTGTTGCTGCGGGTGAGAGTGTTTAGCTTGTACCGAGTGAATTAAAACGAAGACATGCTGAATAAAACGAAGACAAAAGTTGGCGGACTTTCAGCCGAAAAATCACATATCCAATTGTTTTATATATAAATAGCTAATATTTAGCTTTGTCTTCGTTTTTTAGTTAAACGTTTGCAATTCCCTTTCTCGATAAGATTTCATCGACCATTCCTGAATATTCGCATGCAGTTTCAGTCATTGATAATAGCTGTTTGCGCAACAATTCCTTTAGCATCTCATTTTCTTCCTGCATATAACGCTCGTACAAATTGCTTACTTCTTCAATCTTCTCCATTTTATTCAAAATTAAAGGCAAACGATTTCTTGAGTTTAACTCCAAAATGCGAATCGATATTTCTGCACAACTGCTTCCAGATAACCAACAAACAATAGGCCCATGCTGCTACTCCGGCAGGAGTTCGATGACGCGGTTCATTCTAGATTCCAACGAACCGCCTAAGATTTCAAATGCAACGTTGCACTTCGTTAGCTCTTCTAAATACCAGCTGTGCTGCCAGAACCTGAAGTCTTCATCTTTTCTGGTGCCGTCTTGGACCAATGGAAAGTCTGGCTCACATAAAAATACATGATGGTATGGGCGTTCAGCGAAAGCGCTTATTATATTACAGCGCTGCTTAAAAAGTGCATGTGAATAGCAAAGCGTTGTAACAGGAGAAGTATCACAAAAGATATACCGTCTCGCCTGTCTCTGAGCGAGATCCTCTTTATGAGTCTGTGTAATGCAAATATCTATCAGATCTTCTGGCGTAAGGTCGCCATTTTTTTCTTCCCATAAATCTCTGCCGTATTCTTCAACCAGCGGCTCATTAAATTGTTCAGAGAGAAGCCGAGATAGCTTTGATTTACCTGTTGATTCAGCCCCTAGGAAAACAATCTTTTGGACGCTAAAGTCAGCTTGGACAGATTGATCGATTAGCCCATTGTCTTGGTTCCGAGTAGAACGCATAAGTGAGCCACTTACCGGATAAGTTTCCCTGTTGAGGTCGACACAAACATGCTCGACAGGAGAACCAAAACCAGTCGCTGGATCACTCAGAAATTGAGCGAAGCCATCCCCATATTCTTCACTCGTAAAGACTGCATCAACTTCCAAACCAAACTTGTATGAAAGAAGTCGATAGGTGAAATGCCGATGCATATGGTCAGCTTCACTATTGCTGGGCATTGGAAGATTCCAAGCGCTATGAGCTCGCCAAGACTCGACCGTGGCAGCATCAACACACAGAACGCTAGCGGATGGAAAAACTGATTTTATCCAATGCTCTCTTATCTTGGCAGAGCAGGATGGAAACTCAGGCCTTGAGTAGCTGATGACGACAACATCTTCACACTGATTAAATGCGTTTTGTATTAGATACTCGTGCCCTTTATGAAGAGGTGAAAATTTTCCAACGACTAATCCGCGCTTAAAGGGCTTTGTTGCCAAGTCTTTTCTCCCTTATTTTCACTCCTGTATATTTTTATCCACGAATACAGCCCATACCACGCATTGCACCAGAACAAGCCGTACACAAACGCCGTCAGATAAAGCTCTCGGGAGAAGTAAAGCGGGACAGCGACGGTATCTACGATCAACCAGCAAACCCATGTCTCTAGCCTTCTCTTCATCAAAAGAAACTGCGCAAGAACGCTAAACATGAGAACAATTGAATCGATAAATGGCGCGTACGCATCCGTCATCTCATGCAAAAGCCATCCATAGGCTAAGGTTGCTAAGACTGCAGCTGCTATGAATGAAACGAAATTTGTCATTTTGGTTCGCTGAATCGGGTGTAATTGTTTTTTAGCCCCCCAATACATCCAGCCATAGATGCTCGTGAGTATGAAGAACACCATCAGCGTGACGTCTGCATAGAGATTGACCTGATAGAACAGAACGGCAAACAAGCCGCAGCCTATGATACCAGTCCACCACGTGTTTACATTGTTTCTCGCTGCCAATATGACGCTGATAACAAATACTGCGTTTGCAGACCATTCCAAATAGCTAATCAAAATATGTTCCTTAAATCACTTGAATATTGAATTATTTTTTTATCGCTGCTTACTTTCTCAAACAGATTGATCTGAACCTGTTGGCCAAGCTTAGTTTCCAATAACTGTTTAATTGAATCCGAATACGTCTCATTCGGCAAAGTTATAGTCAGTGTACCTTCTGCATATTGATGCAAAGAAAACTGAGATAATGGAAATTTCTGTAGCATATGCGTGACATCAACATTGTTAAGCCATACACCATCTTTAGTCTTATACTGAACCGGCGGCCGCCCTTCTAGATCTCTGATGTACCAATGCCCGTCTTCAAGCTCGAGTCTTCCAAAATCACCGGTGCGATAACGTATCAACGGCAGATAATCGTTAAACCCACCGGTCAAAACAATCTCCCCTCTTTCTCCGCAATCAACCGGATTGCCATTGGCATCAAGGATCTCGACTAGAAGTTTTGACTGAAGAAGTCGAAAGCCTTCTTTGCCGGGCACACTGCAACCTACTGGCCCAACCTCATTCAGAGAATATAAATCTAAGATCGGACACTTATACCGAGATTCAAAATCATCCCGAACTGCTTTCAACAAAGTCATTGACGTACTGAGTATTGCCTTCGGCCGATGCCTAAACGGGATCATTGAAAGTTCTGACAAAGATATTGGGTCGCCAGAGATAAGGTCTGGTTTGTTGAGGTCGATGTAAAGCTCCCGATCATCAGGACTACCCCAATCGTTTGGATGAAAATTTAACTTCAACAACGCTTTATTGTTCAGATAGGGAGACACAGACGCATAAGTGAAACAACTCTCTTGAAACCCTGCCAAGATAACAGCGAGATCACTTCGGAACTCTCCCGTATCCACGTAATTCCACAATAGAGCTTTCTTATGATAAGCGCTGTATCTTGCTGCGACGATGGGATGAGATGGTATCGTTAACGCGTGCCCAGTTGTACCGGATGTTTCATAAGCAATTATCCGATCAAGAGGCAAATGATCAGGCACAAAATCAGTGATACTTACACTCAAATCTGAACGATCAATTGTTGGATAGTCTTCGAATCTTTGGACGCTTTTATCGTAATGTTTATAGAAAGGAACACTCTCAAGGCATTTTCCTAGAAAAGGATCGATCCATTTATTTTCGCCGGCGCAGGCTGAAGCATTAAGATTGGTTTCTTCACGGGTAAAATGACCTAATTCGTCTAGCTCATGTTGAGCCAGATGATGACCTGATTGATTCCTGAATATTGGCGCATGAGGCTGATCAACCAAGTGCTTAAGACGAGCACTTCCAGACTCGTCTAAATTTGGCATACGCTCATAATCATTCCAGGGCGCTGCTTGCATGATTATTCCCGTGTCATCTTGTCAGCCGCTTCTTTGGCTTTTTGTTTAGCTAAAGCAACTCGAAGATCGTGAGCTCTTTGCTCTGCTACTTTCGCGGCTTTGAGAACCTTCATTCTTTCCAGCGAGCTAACCGCTTGTAATCTATCTTCAGCTTGGTTGTTTGTCTCTCCTTTTGGTCGCAGGTTTATGGAAGACAGTACAACTCGAATAAACTCTTCTCTTCTATCAACATCATTGATGTATACCTTGTTGGTTCCAGCTTGGGCCAGTTCTTTAGCTGTGTTTTCAAAGGCATCCAACAGAAGAGCCAGTTCAAACCTAAAGCCCTTAAAGCTGTTATCCATTAAAAAATACGCGATCAACATCGTTGCGCGATACCAATCACATTGCTCATAAGGCCGTTTAAAACGAGTGAGTTCTGATGCTCGCACTGAGGTGCTTAAATCATATAGAGCATCATGAACTAGAGCATAAAAGTAAGGTGGTAATTGAGGGTTTAACAATTCTTTAGGGAACTCGGTTAGCCGATGGTGCAATACGTTGATATCGGGGCCTTCGGCACTACCATTGCTACGAGTTATGAGTTGAGTCATTATTCTGCTCCCTCATAGTGTTTTCTGCTAAATGCCCGAGCAAAATCAGTCATCGCTTCCCAAGACGTCACCGGGAATATATCCCAACCTTGTTGAGCCTCGGCTTGCTTTAAAGCGGCATCATGGTCCGCCATCCATTTATTGTTAGGTGGCAAGGGATAATCCCAGTGTAAATTTAACACCATCGTACCGCCGCCCTTTGCATTCTCTAATGCCTGCTTAGATATACCCCAGCCTGAGTTACCTTTTTCATCCGTGTCAAAAAGTGTTGTGACGCCATCATCCGACAAAATCACAATATGGGAGTTTCTAGTCCTTGGTTTCTCTATGTGGGTCTTTCTTAGAATATGTATCGGGAATGCTGTTGCGCCGCCCAAGTAGTCAGTCAAAACATTGAGAATTAACTCTTCGTTCCTTACAAAGCCATTGGTGGTTTTGAACTGCCTTGCGCCACTCCATAAAGTGACTTGAACTGCAGCACCGGCTCTCAGTGCTGACAAGCATAGAATAGCGCCAGCAATCGTCGTGTATGACGTATTTTGTTGTGGGTTTGGCATTGAGCCAGAGCAATCTACATATAAATCTAAATCGCAAGGTTCTACCTCTGGCTCTGCACCCTCGTCAAATCCCCATTCTCGCTTAACGGTGGTAACACCCGGTATTACCTTTTGACTCATGGACATTGAGCTAAACCAGTCCACATCTTCAATTGGCTCCCCCGGTTCCCAAAGAGTTGTTCCTTCCGGAATAAGTTCGGTTTTCACGAGCTGCCTCTTTGATGGAAACGAAACCAGATGTGGTATTGAGCGCTCACGGTAATAACGCACTGCGATTTGATGATCTGATAGGTCGATACCTGCGGATTTTAAAATTTCCCCATACTCGAATGGTTCACGATACTGGCCATTGCCATCTGATTGTGAGCTTTCACCTAGGTTAGATTCCCTTGCTCCTGCCTCATTTGCGCTCGCATCGCCGATCAAATCTGGATCCATTGATGGGTGAATATTATCCATTTCACCCTGATCCTTATTGATCAAGCCGGAAGGAAACTGCCCGGCTCCAGCATGTTTTGTATCCATTAACTTGGCTATCTGATCTGCCGTATTTTTTTCTTCAGCCAAGTAAGGCAATAAGAGGGACGCAAATCTAGACGCCCCCTTAAGCCAATCCTCTGCATAGACCTTTATAATTCTCGCACCCAACCATGCATCTCCCTCCATGGCATCAGAATCCGACTGCCCTCCTAGAGAGCCCGATTTAAGCTGCCATAGATGCTCATAGATACGCATGTAAAGATGCCATACTCGGCTATTCGATCCCCCTTGATCTATTCGCTTGTAGACCTCGTCCATTCTGAGGCCAAACTGACGCTGGAGATGGTTGTTAATTAGTAGGTCTGAATACAGGTTGGCGACCATACCTGCCTGGTTCTCTAACGTAGGAAGGCAGACATGGATTCTCGCTATCATACGGGCATGATCTGTGAGTGTTGCTGGCGAAAGAATATGGTGACCAATCTCGTGAGCAAGCACTTCAACTGCATAGTCTTGAAGCTTGTATTTGGTGATCGCTTCTAAATCAACTACGACAGCCTGATCATTCAAACGGATCATGGCAAAGCTACCAGATAAGCCCTGTTTTGAAGCTTCTAGATGCGTCTCACATAAAAGTGGGTTTCTTAATTGTGTATAGCGACTCCACAAAGCAAGCGCTTCACTCCAGGATGACTGCCAACGCTCTAAAAGCGACTCGTCGGTTATCATGATGAGCGACCTTTACTTGTATTCAAGACCGCAGATCCCGAACACTCAGTAATGATGACTGAGAAAGTCTCCGGCGAGGTAAATACGAGTGTATCGTCAAGTTGTGCGACCGAATTGATATCTGTAAGGTCGCTGAAACGGCCGAGCGATATGAGTTTTGGGTTGTAACTTATCTGTTGATCTATTTGTTTTAGGTCTTCAGGTTGTAGATTATCGCTGGGAATGAGTGTCGCCCCAAATGAATCGGCATAGAGTCTCCAAATATGCGTGTCAGAAAGAACATACAGTTGGTCACCTTCAACGAAGATCTTGGGTGGCAACGGAAAATCTCCGCCAACAAGGCTGCATTTGCCAACGCGGTATTTTTCACGAATCTCCGTACCGTTTGTGCTTGTCTTTATTTGTTGAGGTTCAAACCATCTACTCGTTTTTAATTGATCAAAGTGGTAATTCAGATCGTGACTGTCAGAGAGCTTAAATAGTTTTCTGGTTACTCGGTCTGGTAGCTCATTGATTTTTTTCAGCGCTATCTCTCTATACTGAGCCAATCCCGCCAACCAAGCACAAACAACGCCTGTTGTCTTGAACTGTTCGATTGAGTTGATTTCATCACAAGACTTAATCATCAGATCAAGCCAGGCATTCGGCTTATATTCCCCAAAAGCCAAAATGTTGTTTAGAGAATTACTCGTTCCTGCAAACAGTTCGCTCGGGCTTTCCTTTAAAACTGAATCAACCCTTGGATATAGGTCATTCCAAACTTTGAATAATAATGCTTTTTTAGTCTCTGATTTCAGCCAATTAAAACAGGCCAGCT
>NZ_LWGG01001098.1:0-1265 GCF_001635365.1 Oleiphilus sp. HI0128
ACTTTGTGCAACATCTGGAGCAAACGCTGGAGAAAGCTGGTGAGCATGATTTATTAATTGCGAGCTTTAGGCAGTTGGTGAGTTTTCAGCCAGAGTATACCCCCTATTATTTATCCCTGGCTCACTGGCTAATTGTCTCTGAGGAGTGGGATGAGGCTGAACTAAGCCTTGTGTCAGCAAGGCATGACCTTAAATATGGCGAGGAGGTTCAGCTATTGGAAAATACCATTGCTGAACTTAGAGACCGTTCTAGTCAGTATATCGTTCCCTTGCAAACTATTGGTGAGCACTATTTGCTTGAGCTGCTTGTTAATGACGAGCACAGTTTGTCGCTAATGATTGATACGGGTGCTTCAATGACTGTCGTGAAGACAGAGTTTGTTCAAGAATATTTGCCTAGCCTTTTAGATGAGGCAGATGAGCTGCTGCTCAAGACCGCCAATGGCTCCGTCAAAGGGAGCAAAGTGCAGGTGGGTCAAGTCTCGCTTGGAGGATTATCAATGGGGGATGTTACTTTGGGAGTTTTGCCCTTATCTGACTTTACTTATGATGGGCTTTTGGGGATGGATATTCTCAAGCGTTTTGAGTTTAAAATTGACCAAGAAAATCAACAGCTGGTGCTGAATCCCCAGCTGTAAGTGTGTCGCTTAATTAGTCTTTAGATCTAGATAGCCCTTCTGAATTGATGTCTCAAAAGCTTTTGCTCCTTCAGCAAGCTCTTCAAAGCGAAGGCGCAGGGTTTTGAGTTTTTTTAATTCCTCGGCACTCGGTGAGTCATCAAGATCATCATATTTTTTTCCTAGTTCATACATGAACTTTAAATAAGCTGCCCGGCTCTGGGCCACGATATTGACGATGGGTTTTAAATCGCTGGTAGAAAGTGCCTCGATTTCAGGATTAATAATCTCCCTATTCGACTTCCGATACAGCTGCTCGTAGTGCAGCATCAATCGATTAATATCTTGTTCGTCCATTGTCTTAGTCCTGTGTAATATAAACGAGTGATTGGCTAATTTATTAAGCATAGAAGGAAAATACTCGGATTCAACTTTTATCCATGCTTTGAAAAGAGAAATGTTTCTGGGCAGGGTGTCTTTGCTTTTGATATCAAGCCAAGTATGCTTCGCGCTGATACTGAATAGGTTTACGAGTGCATATGGAAAACGAGAATAAAACAAATGCTCCAAAGGAGGGGGTGTCGAGCAATATTAAAGCAAAGCAGGCAAGTGGTTTGCTTCGCTCAAGCGGTATTGTTGGAGTAATGA
>NZ_LWGG01001099.1:0-1074 GCF_001635365.1 Oleiphilus sp. HI0128
ATATGAAGAATAGTGAGCAATCAGGTTTGCCAGCATCACGACAAAATGTGGAGACTGCATCAGCATATTAATGTCGCGATCTTCAACACGGAGCGGTTTCCCATCAGGGCTAAAAGAGCGGGCAATAGTGACCCATTGCTTATGGCTTAATTGTTTATCTGGTTGATAGCATGCCTGAGCCAGGGCAGGAACGTTTAGCTTTTTAGCCAGAGCGGTCGTGACATCGACGATTGTACCGCCTAATACTTCTTTCTCGGCAACATGGGGGAGCTTGTAGTTGGAACGAATGGCATAGCGTACTAAACGCATTTCAGGCGTTGCAAAGCGCCATAAATACCAGATAGGCGCACCCAGAAACAAGCTGGACCAATAAACGTCTTCGGGGTTTCCTTTACCTTTTCTTTTAGCGATGGCTCGACCGAGGTGGCCTGCATATAAACTGGTTGATAGTGTTCGAAGGTAGTAGAAACTGGTAATACTCTTTAAGGAAATAGCTTTAAAGGGTTGCTCGTTTATCAGCTCTGTTAGGCGCTCAATGCCAATCATACTAATGGCGTGTGCCAGTGTCTTACTGCTCGGTGTATCTTCTAGCTGGCTATCATTGGCGTGTGACATGACGTAAAAAGCCAAGATTGGGTCTTTATTAACGTGAGCAGCCAGATGAGAGTATGGAATAACCTTTTTTTCTAGCATACGAATGACTTTTTGACCCACTTTAAATGGCGAGGGAAGTGACTTTGTCACCAGAAAGTTTGCCCAGCCTTCAGCGCTATCGGGCATTTTTGAGTCAGTCATAAAGCTAATGTAATAGATTGATAGTTAGGAGTTGCGAGCAATTTATTGAAAATAGCTCACTATGACTAGAGTATAGATTGGATTTTTAATAATGCAGGCAATTAATGGCTGAGTATTATTGGTAGGTTTCTTTGTCGCCGAGTGTTTCTCTAATTCTGCGGTAACTATTCATGCGCTCTTCACTAATCTCACCTTTGTCGTAGGCGTCAAGGATCGCGCACTTGGGCTCATTATTATGTTTGCAGTCACGAAAACGGCAGTAGCCAATATGCGGCCTGA
>NZ_LWGG01001100.1:0-829 GCF_001635365.1 Oleiphilus sp. HI0128
GCATATACGATAGCTTTGTAGAAAGCTTCTCTTCATTAGACGGGGTCGTTATCGATAGCGTATTTTACAAAAATCAGAAATCTCTCGCTTCGAGCGTCGCCCGCCTCCTCGGCACTGAGGACAGCCAGAATCGAAAGCGAAAAATTCGAAAAATCACTAACACAGCGCTCGAGTTTTTACCCAGAAGAAGGCAAGATATCGACGCACTTGTCATGATTGCCAAACCCGAAATAGCACGTCAAATCAAACCTCTCTTTGCCTACCATTACGCTGCCGACCTGCCAGTATTCGCCAGCTCTCAAATTCATAACATATCTGACAACAACGACAACAGAGACCTGGACGGTATCGAGTTTATCGAAATGCCCTGGATGCTTAGCAGTACAATAGATATCAAAAGCCAGATAAATCATGCTATCCCCGAGTCAACAGAGCAATATAGCCGCTTTTATTCGCTAGGAGCCGACAGCTATAATATCGCCCCAAGACTACAGCTATTGCACGAAGTTCGAGGCAGCCAGATGCAAGGCCACACCGGCATGCTATCAATGGATGAGCAGGGCATTATTAATCGCCAATTAGAATGGGCAAAATTTAGAAAAGGAAAGGCAGTTACCATTAAGGAGTAAGGAAATGCTTAGCAAAGGACTTGCTTATGAGCAGATCGCCGAGAAATACCTTCGCACCCAAGGACTGAAAAGCATAACGAACAATTATCGGTCCAAGTTTGGTGAGATTGATTTAATTATGGGAGATAAGAATACCCTAGTCTTTATTGAAGTCAGATATCGAGCAAGAAATAACTATGGCATCGCAGCTGAAACCGTGA
>NZ_LWGG01001101.1:0-1192 GCF_001635365.1 Oleiphilus sp. HI0128
AGATTCTGTGGCACCTTAACTCGCCTTATTCTTTGTAGATTGATTTCGCTGCGTTAGCCAAATACCGATACCGCATAAGCCAAAGATGTAACCAATGCCACCCAAAGCATCCCGAAATGATGCTTTCTCTTTGTAGGCATTCAACTCTTTGCGCAAGGGCTTAATTTGTTTTGCGACAGCCTTTTCGATCAATGCTTGTAAGTCATTACCCACCAACATCTGTCCTCGAAGGTTTGTTTCCAGAGCGTCGGCAGATTCCACTGCCATAATCTCGCCTAAGGTATCCGATAAGTCTTCAGCGTTTAAAACTGTTTCAAACACGTGGCCTGCCCCTAGGTTCGCGTAAATATGATGATCAATCCGCTTCGTCGCTTCGAATGTAAAGAAGCCCTCCTCATCCGTTTCGACCAAAACAATTTCTTGACCCTGGAGATCACGAACCATTACCTTAGAGCCTAGTGGTGCCATCTCTCCATTGGAAAAACCTATTTCGCCCTCAACATCAACACCAATGGTATAAACGCCGCCCAGTACGTTATGCGCGACACTCTGCGAACTGACGAAAACAAGGAAGAGCAAACAAAGATTACGTATCATCCCAATCCTCCGATATACGCAGGAGCTCAGGTTTAACTTGTCGAATCAGCAAGACAGCCGCGCCGGTAACAAAACCTTCTAGGATCATAATCGGTATATGCGCCAATACGGTCGCTTGAGCCGCGAGCACAAACGCCTCTCCAGATAATGCCAGGGAGCCCGCAACTAACAATGTAGTTAGTAGAATCGCACCGGCGCCACCAATCGCGCCCCATATCGCAGCTAAATTTGTGTTCGGAGCAGAGATCCCTCTATGACATACGTAGTACATCAGCACAGCCGGTAGTGCGATATTAAATGTATTGACACCGAGGACAACGAAGCCGCCAAAGCCAAAGAAAACAGCTTGCAACAGCAAGGCAACAAGCAACGCGGGAAAAGCCGCCCAGCCAAGTGCCAGGCCAATCAAGCCGTTTAAAATAAGATGAACACTAGAAAAACCAAGTGGGAGATGGATATATGAGGCAACGAAAAACGCAGCCGATAGTACGCCGACTTGAGGTAAGTGGTCGTAATCGAGCTTCTTTAACCCGATCGCCACCCCCACTACACTAAGTACAACACCAGCTGCTAGAACCGGCGCCGCAAGCGCACC
>NZ_LWGG01001102.1:0-1332 GCF_001635365.1 Oleiphilus sp. HI0128
GTGCTAGCATTTTGATTTCAGGTGTTACCTGGAATGCCTTGCTTATTGCCTTGCTTGGTGTCATTGCTCTTGCTTTGATGCTTTGGCAATGTGCTTCTGCCCAGGCATTGCAGCAGTTAGCGCATTTGCTTCAACTTCCGGATAGTCAGTATCGCGATTTACCTTTAGAGGGTTTAGGTAAAGATGAAAGCCTAAAAGCCTTCAAGGATTATTTACTTAGCCATGAACGCTCAGAACAAAGCAAGGAGGAGTACTTTGCTGAGTTTGTTCATATGGCCAGAGAACTCTCAATTAGTGCCTTGTCGGCATCAACCAATGCAAAAGAGCAAAAGGCTTCGATTACCTCATCAGCAGCGGCTGTGACTGAGTTGAGTCAGAGTGTGGAAGATGTAGCGGCACAAATCAAATATGTTCACGACGACATAGAACGCTCGCGTGAGCAGACAACTGAAGGTATCGCTGAGGCCCAATCTGCCACAAATGAAATAAGCCGTATGGTCGGTTTATCTAAAGAAAGTGAGGTACTGGTTACAGAGTTGTTGGAGCATACCAACAATGTCGCAGCGATGTCGAAAATCATCATTGATATATCGGAGCAGACTAACTTGCTATCGCTTAATGCTGCGATAGAAGCGGCGCGAGCAGGCGAACATGGGCGAGGGTTCGCTGTGGTCGCAGACGAGGTTCGAAGTCTTTCAATTCGTTCTAGAGAGTCAGCTAATGAAATAACCGAAAGCATCAATAATGTGCAAAAACGAATGGTAGGCGTTACCGATAAGTCTTGTCAGGTAATGCGTGCTGCAGAAGATAACGCTGCGCGTATCAACCAGCTTGAAGGCTCTTTGGGAACGATCGCAAATATGATCGATAGCATTACAAACAAAATGCTCGTGATTTCGACAGCAACGGAGCAACAGAATATTGCAACGCGTGAAATCTCCGAAAATGTTGAGGCTTTATTAGGTAGGGCAAATGACAATTCCGTCATTGCAGATGAGACAGTTAAGGTTGCAGAGTATCTTGCAGACCGCGCTGAACGCTCACAAGCTAGTATAGAGAAGGAGTAAAGTTTGTCAGGTTTATTAATAGCGTTCGTCACCATTATTCTTGGGGTGCTTGTTTGTGTTAAGGCGATGAGCAGTAAAAAACGTAAGCACATTGAGGCCTTGTATACCAATATTGGATTGGTTAAAAACTTAAAGGTATTACTTATATTCATTCAGCAACATCGAGGCCTAACGACGGGTTATCTTCATGGTGATCGGTCTTTAGATAATGCTGTCAGGCAGGCGAAGCAACGAGTCGATAATCAGTGGCGAGTAATTGAGAACG
>NZ_LWGG01001103.1:0-1137 GCF_001635365.1 Oleiphilus sp. HI0128
CGTGGTTTGTCTTTCGGTGTTCAGAATCTTCATTGCTTCGTCGTGATCAGTCTGATTTAAGTTGAGTAAGGTTTCAGCTAAACCGTGTAACTTTTTATGGGGTTCATCAAAGCGCAGGAGGGCTTCTTTAAGCTCTTCAATATCTGTTTCGAACTGGTTGTACCACATGCCAAAAGCGCATTTGTTAGGGTCAAGCGCTTTAGTAAAGGGCGTGTTGTTTTTAAGTGATGACTCTAGTGCATCAAGCCAATCTCTATGTTGCTGCTCCATTTCGTTCAGTTTGGCAACCAGGTTGTTCATTAGG
Organism: Oleiphilus sp. HI0128; assembly: GCF_001635365.1. Lineage (NCBI taxonomy): Bacteria > Pseudomonadati > Pseudomonadota > Gammaproteobacteria > Oceanospirillales > Oleiphilaceae > Oleiphilus > Oleiphilus sp. HI0128. The sequence goes on from NZ_LWGG01001103.1 coordinate 305, forward strand.
GTCTGGTGATTTTCAGAACCAATAAGCTGATTAAAATCGTACAGCTGAACAGTGTTGTTCTGGAAGGTAATCACTTCGTGATTAAACTCATCAAGCTCATTTACCTGAAGGTTTCTTTTCACGTCTTTCTCAATATAAAGTACTTGTTCCAGAGGGATGGCAAATGCGGCGTCAGCCGTCATAAAGGTAATCGCAGCAAGAGTGCCGTCGTGAAATAAGCTGTCTATATTTTTGCCGGACATGGTGATAAACCTCGGGTTTGAAATGTGTTCGCTATAATCCTTGAAAGTGCGGAGGCACCGCGCATATTTAGTATAGACCTGATAGAAAATCTGACCAGTAAAGATCGACTAAATTAATTATCACGAAAAATAACTGTTTATGGATCGGTAGGAAGAATTTATAGGGTGTCTTGATATTCTTGCGGAATTCTTTGCGGGCTGTAGTTTGCGTGCTTTAAGGTGTCTGACGTGGATGATTTACTTTGTGCTAGTCGAGGAACTTTGTTTCTTGCAGCAAAGATGTTTTGCATGCTCTGTCCAGGGTTTTGTATTTGCCAGATAGCGCTAGCAGAAGCGATACTGATACCTTTTTCGTCAAGCTTTGTCAGAGCCCAGCTCAAGTATTCAACTGTGACTTTGTGAGGGTGGGCGATTGCTATGGCTGTGCCATTCTTCTTTGCTAGTTCGACTAGCTTGATAAACTGAGCTTGAACAAATTTTCGGGTTTGAAAATGGTCAAGAAAAACATCCCGGCTTATGTTAGGGATTTGGTGCGCTGCGGCAATTTTGGCGGCAACCGAGTTGGCAGAGGTGCGACTATCCAAGAAAAAG
>NZ_LWGG01001104.1:0-1447 GCF_001635365.1 Oleiphilus sp. HI0128
GAAGATCGATTTTGGGGTACTTCTGTGCGAATTCTTCTTGCTTATGCCAATGCGTGGTACAGATTCGCTCATCCAAGAGCCCGGCCTCTGCCAGAAAGTAGGAACCGGTTGTCGCAGCCATAATCGGGATACCTTGCTCGTGCCACTCCCTAAGCTTTGGGTATAAGGGGCGCTGATCGATTAGCAGCGCTTCCATGTCACCCCAGATTCCATGAAGAATGACCAGGTCTGTATGTTTGATATCGCCTAGTGCCTGATCAGGTGTAATGCTTAAGCCGCTGAATGATGAAATAGCTTTGCCATCTAAGGTAACTAGCGAGATAGATATAGCCTCGCCCAAAAGCTTTTTTTGTAGCATGGAGGCAAAGGCAAATACATCATGACTAAGACCTAAACTTAAGCCCATTGCATTCTCGCAGGCATAAAGCGTGACATGTTTTAGCATCATAATCTCCGGAATATATTGGGGTATTATTTACCTTTATGGCCCGTTTGGCCATTTATATGACCTGAGTCACGCTGTTTCTTTTTGTCTTCGATTCTTAAGATTGCGTTAGTTAGATCTTATATTGGAGATGAGCATGAAATTCACGTCTGAACATGAAGCCTTACGCAAAACAGTGCGAGCCTTTGTTGATCAGGAAATGGACCCTTTTGTTGATGAGTGGGAGCAGGCAGGCAAAGCGCCTTTACATTCACTATTCAAGAAAATGGGTGACCTGGGCTTGTTGGGTATACATAAACCCGAAGCGAATGGTGGTGCAGGTTTAGATTATAGTTATAACCTGGTGTTTGCTGAGGAAATTGGCCGAGCCTATGGTGGTTCCTTGCCCATGGCGATTGGTGTGCAAACAGACATGGCCACGCCTGCTTTGGCTCGTTTTGGTAGTGATGAGTTAAAACGTGATTTTTTGGCGCCAGCCATCGCTGGAGATATGGTTGCTTGTATCGGGGTTAGTGAAGCTGGGGCAGGTTCAGATGTTGCAGGTTTAAAAACGACCGCTAAAAGTGACGGTGATGACTACCTTATCAATGGCAGTAAGATGTGGATCACGAATGCGACGCAAGGTGATTGGATTTGTTTACTTGCCAACACTTCTGAAGGCAGCGTTCATGCAAATAAATCAATGATCATTGTGCCTTTGGATTCACCGGGTATCGAGACCTCAAAGCCTTTGGATAAACTCGGTATGCGCGCCAGTGATACGGGGCAGATATTCTTTGATAATGTTCGCGTACCTAAGCGCTATCGAATAGGCGAACAGAACAAAGGTTTCGCTATGCAGATGATGCAGTTTCAAGAAGAGCGAATGTATGCCGCTGCGAGTTCACTAAAGGGAATGGAGCGAATTATCAGTGATACCCGGGATTGGTGCCGAGATAGGGAGACCTTTGGCCAGCCGATATTAAACAATCAGGTGGTGCACTTTCGCTTGGCAGAGTTGCA
>NZ_LWGG01001105.1:0-785 GCF_001635365.1 Oleiphilus sp. HI0128
ATCTCACCAATTAGAATAACATCCGGCGCCTGACGCAGAGTATTCTTAAGCGCGGCTCTATAGCTTCGGGTATCAACCCCGACTTCACGTTGGTTTATTACACTCTTCTTATGTTTATGGACGAACTCTACAGGGTCCTCGATAGTGATAATGTGACCACCTGCGTTCGAGTTACGGTGATCTATGAGTGCTGCGAGAGAGGTAGATTTGCCCGAACCTGTACCACCAACAAATAACACTAGGCCACGTTTAGCCATTACGACCTCTTTTAATACTTGCGGTAAACCCAGGTCATCAGCCTTTGGAATCTCTGTGACGATATTACGTGCAACGATTGAAATCTCGTTTCGCTGTTTGAATATATTGATACGGAAGCGACCAACACCGGAAATTGTATAGGCTAGGTTCATTTCTAGCTCTTGCTCAAATTCCTTTGTTTGTTCGCTATCCATCACGCTATATGCAATATCTTGTATTACCCCAGGCTGTAAAGGCTCTTGCTCTAGCGGTTTTAACTTTCCGTGAAACTTTGCGCAAGGCGGCGCGCCGGTACTTAAATACAAATCAGAACCGTCATTACGTGCTAGCACAGTTAAGTATTTTTCAAATTTCATCGAGAATATCCTATTCGTCAGATCAAGAGAGTAAAGAAATCTAGACAATAAGAAATAGACTATATGTGTGGGTTTCGCCAGCTTGAAATGATTTGATGGATACTTGAGCGGTAAAAACGTGAAGTATGAGAGGTAGTACAAGAAGGGAGGAAGAATTGAGCCATATTGTTT
>NZ_LWGG01001106.1:0-1797 GCF_001635365.1 Oleiphilus sp. HI0128
AACATAGCGTGTACAACTTTATCAGACATAACCTTATCACTAGGGTCCGAACTGTCACTTTCAGGCCCAACCGTAATAATACTATCGTCTTCTACAAGCTCCTCAATAGAGGCCATTTCAGTTAACACAGGTAAGTTATCTGGTTCCGCTACGCCCTCATCAAGAATGACTGGCGTGATTTTGGTCTGTGATTCAACAACAATCACCTCATCACTCTCACTCTCGGGCACTAGCTGGTCAAGCCCTTTCGACGATGCAAGTGATTGAACGGTAGGCAGATCTTCAGGTTCAAGCGTCTCTTTAGCTGACGACACTTCTTGCTCAATTGGACGCTTATACGCCTGAATATCAACCTGGGCAGGCTCTGAAAAGAACTCACCAATATAATCATTCAAGATCTGACCGTTAGAATTTGCTTCTTGGGAGCTTAAGGGAGCATCGTCATCATTCTTATCTGAGGCGCTTGCTGAACAATGATCTACAATCTCAGTGCCTGCAGAGCTCATGTCCTGCTCAGCGACCAATAACTGAGGTTTCGGGGAAGCCCCCTGACTTGAAGAGGATATATTGATTCGCACACTCATTCTGCGCGCAGAAGTCTCGACCTGAGACAGTTCGCTCTGAGCTCGTTCCATGCGAGTAGAATTCAGATAACAGCGATAAACCTGAACAATCAAAACCCCCACTAAAATGAGGGTAGTCGCCTCAAACAAGTGGATAAGTGAATTCATGAACATCATCTTCCCTTTCTATAAGGTCTAGAAAGCCCGACAATCAAGTTGCTAGCGTTAGATCATCAAGCTCACGAGTACAAGTCTTATTTTTATATAGCTAATAGTTACTACCGATGACTAAAATATATCCAAATGCACTTTATCAAAAACTAGACAATAGGTCATGGGTGAAAACCGAACTTTTTTCACTTACATGTAAAAAAATTGATCTAAAGCAGATTACTTATTAAACAAACTTCATCTATTTCAGGTTTTTATTTGCTACCTTCAGGCAAACCATCTAACAGAACACGATCCAGGCGCTCTAGTTCGACATCCTTATTTAAAGGTTCCAATTGAGGCATACGCTTATTCGCTTCAATTGACATTTCTTGAAATCGTTCCACTTTCCCATGAAGGCCTTGTTGTCCGACAAGCGATATAAGTACGTTATTATAGTGATTATTCGAGCTAAGCAAGCTGCCACCCAGTTTCTGCAGCCTCTCTGCCACAACACACACATGGTTGTATATCTCACCCGCTTTTTCACTTAAGGCCAATGCATCATTTTGGCTGTTCTGAAGACGCCAGATATTTGAAACGGTTTTTAGTATCGGTAAAAGCGTTGTATGGGAAACTAGAATAATATTTTCGCGATAAGCTTCTTCATAAAGCTCAGGACTATGCTTAAGCCCTTCTATATATGCGGCCTCCAATGGCAAGAACATCAAGACAAAACTTGGGCAGTTAATTCCTTTAAGACGACTGTAGTTTTTCTCTGATAGCTCTTTAACATGCACTCTCAATGCTTGAATATAATTATTCATCGCTAATTCGCGTTGAGCTTCTGTTTCAGCCGAAATAGCAGATTCATACGCCACCAATGAGGCCTTACTATCGATAATCAAATGCTGATTGTCTGGCAGGTCTATTAAAAAATCTAAAAAATACGCTCGCCCTTTGTCATCTTTAAGGTGAACCTGCGTCCGATAATGCTGATCTTTTACTAATCCGGCGACCTGTAAACTTCTTTCTAGTTGCACCTCGCCCCAATTACCCAAGGTTTTCTTATCGCCTTTGAGTG
>NZ_LWGG01001107.1:0-1279 GCF_001635365.1 Oleiphilus sp. HI0128
CAGACAATACTGTTTATGTCGTCAATGACAATGACGGTGTTGATGATAGCAATGGTGAGACGCAGTTAATCAACTTAGGTAATGATTTACTAAACTAAGTGTTAAACAGGTTTAGTCTTACTTAAACAAAAGGGGCCGGTCGATTTAGACCCGCCCCTTTTTTCATGCTCTAGGCAACACTCTTAGGTTCTTTCATTCGTAATGCAACGAAAGCGGCAATCGCCAGTAGAATTCCAGCCACGATAAATGACCAGACATAGGATCCGGTACTCGCGACTATCGCTCCCGATATTTTGGTCATCACAAAACCGCCTATTCCCCACGAAGTAAACAGAAGGCCATAATTGATACCAAAGGACTTCAAGCCCCACCAACCCTTACAAAAGGCAGGAAAAAGCGCCAGATTGGTACCGTAATTAAAGCCAATAAAGGTCGCCGACAAGACAATAAAGAACGCCATCGCCCCCTCACTAGAGACGACGAATATCGCCAGAAACATATTCAAAGACTGAAGCGCCAGGAAGATTGCCAAGGCAAGGTTTTTACCCATGGCATCAGACACCACGCCAGCAATAATCCGTCCTGAGGCATTACCTACCGCCATGATGGCGACGACGATAAACGCAGCGTTACCCATACTTTGCTTCGCCATCCCAGCCACGCTACCAATCACCATTAGCCCGGCTCCAGCGCCAATAAAATACAGAAACCAGAGTTTCCAAAATGAAGCCGTTTTAATAACCAGTGATGCATCCATGGATCTTTCAGGCTCACTGCGTTGAACCGGTTCCAAGTCTTCTTGCTCTGTTTTGGCAGGCAGTTCTTTAACTACATTCTGATCCGAAGATTCTGGTTCAGCAGGAACATAGCCCTCAGGCGGATTCTTAAGAAAACGGGATAGAATGCTTAAGGCAATAAAGAATGCAGCGCCAAAAAACATCATGGTGCTTTGCAAACCCCACTCACCAACAAGGTAAGAAGCCAAGGGGGCAATATAGACAGGTGCCAAGCCAAAGCCTGCAACGACCAAACCCGCAATAAGTCCGGTCTGCCCGCCGGGGAACCACTTCAGTGCAGGTGGCGTAGCCGAAGCATAACCAAAACCGATACCTGCACCGGTGAGCACACCAAAACCAAGCACCCAAGCTGTATAACTCGTGCTTTGCGAAATCACCAGCAAACCTGCACCCACTAACACGCCACCAATCAGTGCCGTTACCCTGGGCCCTAATAAGTCCTGGCACTTACCCGCCAGAATCATCGTAAAGGCAAACACTAA
>NZ_LWGG01001108.1:0-21778 GCF_001635365.1 Oleiphilus sp. HI0128
CCGCACTCATCATTGGCAAGTTATGGGCCGTCATTATGCTTAGCTGCATAGGTGCCGGCGTCACAACCTATATCTGTCGCCTGCCAATCAAGTCAGGCACGACAAGTTAACGTGCAGCTAGTTTTTCAAGAACTCTGTCAGCCGCAGCAGAAACCTGTGCAGGTGCCGTCCCGCCCAGGTGATTTCGTGCATTAACAGAGCCTTCAAGCGTCAGAACGTCAAATACATCTTCTTGAATCTGATCGCTAAACACCTGCAACTCTTCTAGTGTCATGTCTGAAAGGTCTTTTTCCTCAGCAACACCATATGCCACGGCTTTACCAACAATTTCATGCGCATCACGGAAAGCCACACCATTAACGACTAAATAATCAGCCAAGTCAGTCGCGGTTGAAAAGCCCCTACGTGCTGCTTCTCTCATATTTTCAGCCTTCACCTCAATCGCCGGAATCATATCAGCATAGGCCTTCAAACAACCTTTTAAGGTATCCAAGACATCAAATAATGGCTCTTTATCTTCCTGGTTATCTTTGTTGTATGCCAAAGGCTGAGACTTCATTAACATCAATAGAGAAATCATATGACCCGTTACCCGGCCCGACTTGCCTCGTACCAACTCTGGCACATCTGGATTCTTCTTCTGCGGCATGATAGACGAACCAGTACAGAAGCGGTCCGGCAAGTCGATAAAATCAAACTGAGCCGATGCCCACAAAATCAACTCTTCAGAAGCTCGCGATAAGTGAATCATAACCAAGCTGGCAAATGAACAAAACTCTATAGCAAAGTCACGATCACTGACTGAATCAAGAGAGTTCTCACTAGGTCGGTCAAAGCCTAATAACTCGGCCGTAATGCTACGATCAATAGGATAAGTCGTTCCCGCCAAAGCTGCTGCACCTAGCGGCATAATATTCACGCGCTTACGACAGTCCATCAAACGCTCATAGTCACGTTGAAGCATCTCGTTCCAAGCAAGAATATGATGACCAAAAGTGACTGGCTGAGCTGTTTGCAAATGAGTAAAGCCCGGCATTATTGTTGCAGCCTCACGCTTAGCAAGCCTTACCATGCCATCCTGAAGACGAGTAATTTCACTGGCAATCACATCGATTTCATCTCGTAGATACAAACGAATATCTGTCGCAACCTGGTCATTTCGAGATCGCCCTGTATGGAGTTTCTTGCCCGTGATACCAATTTTTTCTGTTAAGGCTGCCTCGACGTTCATATGTACATCTTCCAGTTTGACAGACCACTGGAATTTGCCACTCTCGATTTCTGCCTGAACCTCTTTCAAGCCCTGAATGATTTGCGTTTTCTCTTCTTCAGTCAGCACGCCAACTTTTGCCAGCATCGTCGCATGCGCAATAGAGCCCTGGATATCGTGGAAATACAAACGCTGATCAAACTCTACTGACGCAGTAAATTGTTCAACAAAAGCATCGGTAGGCTCGGTAAAGCGTCCTCCCCATGGCTTTTCTTTACTTGAATCACTCTGCGTATTTAGCTGGCCGTTATTGTCGTTTGCATTGCTCATGTTTGATTACCCATCTACACTGAAATTTGTGGAGTCAAAATTGCGGCGCGCATTGTAGCACAAAAGCGAATAATACGCCTTAGTCATCCCTTGTAAAGAAACCAGTCATTTATCATGCATAGAAACGCCAAGCAATCACAGCCAAACAAAAACAGCCATGCTGATGATTCTAAGCAAGCTTCAGGGAGTGAGCAGAACTCCAATTTTGTCATTCCTGACCTTTGTCGAATCAATGCCGTTCTGTTTCTGCTGATCCTAACCCAGTTTCTAGCGCTGGTTTTATGTCTGGTCTTGAGTTCAAACGAGTTAATCAGTTGGGATAAACTAGGCCTGCTATCTATTTACTGCCACTCACTCACGCTCAGCTTTGCAGCGGTAATCTGTACAACCCGAAAATTTCTATTTGGCAAAAGCCCGAAATTTATCAGCATTTACTTCTTATCTAGCAATGCCATCATCACGCTGTTTTTCAGTTGGCTAGGCATCAACTTCCTGCTGCCGGGCGTCATTACAAAACCGGAACTATTTCTATCAAAGAGTTTACTCATCAGCTCGATGCTCGCGAGCATCTTACTGCGTTATTTCTTCCTGCAACACCAATGGCGAGAACAGCGCCAAGCAGAACTTCGAGCGCGCATCCAAGCACTGCAGGCTAGAATTCGTCCTCACTTTCTGTTTAATAGCATGAACAGCATCGCCAGCCTGATCGCAATCGATCCACAAAAAGCCGAAGATGCAGTCATAGATCTATCAACCATTTTCAGGGCTACATTAAACAACCAAACTTCTCTGATTCCGGTTCGTGAAGAAATTGAGCTATGCCGACGATACTTGAATATTGAAGCCCTTAGATTAGGAAACAGGCTAAAGATTGAGTGGAAGCTCAACAACGCCAAGAAAAAGGTATTGATCCCCCCTTTAACCCTACAACCATTAGTAGAAAATGCGATTTATCATGGTATTCAACCGCTAACTGAAGGCGGCACTATTAGCATTGAAACCGAACTCAAAAGAGATCATTTATACATTTTGATCTCAAACCCTTTTGACCCAGAAAAACAGGCACGACACGGAAACCAAATCGCATTAGACAATATTAGCAGCAGGCTCCAGGCAATTTTCGGCTCAGGCGCTATATTAAAGACTAGCCAACTAAACAATATTTTTACCGTTACTTTACGTATTCCGGTTAACTAAGATATGACAGCAAACAGCCCTATTAGTGTATTTATCGTCGATGATGAGAGCTTGGCAAGAGAGCGCCTAAAGCGTTTAATTGAACGAAATTGTAACTATCAGGTTTGCGGTGAAGCTGAAAATGGTGAACAAGCCTTGGTACGGATTGAGGAGCTTAAGCCTGATATTGCGCTTCTGGATATCAGAATGCCAGGTATTGATGGCCTGGAAGTGGCCAGCGCTCTGGCAAAAAAGCCGCACCCTCCTGCCATGATCTTTTGCACCGCCTATGACGAGTATGCCATCGACGCCTTTAAAAAGCAGGCCATGGGTTACTTGTTAAAACCCGTTCGAGGCGAAGAGCTGGAAAGTGCTCTGGCTCAAGCAAAGCATGTTAATCAACTGCAGCTAAAATCTATCAAGGAGCAGGATAGTAACGAAGAAGCTCATTTTGTCGCACACAGTTGGCAAGGCCAGGAGTTACTTCCTTTCGACTCGATTTACTTTTTTAGATCCGAACAGAAGTACCTTACCGTTGTCCATGCAAACGGTGAAACCCTAAGTGACCAAACATTAAAGGAGTTGGAACAAGCTCACCCAGACAAGCTCCTGCGTGCCCATCGCAATACACTGGTCAATGCCAAACACATCTCAGCAATGCACAAGAGCTCCGATGGCCACTACTACATACATATACGCAATACCGACTTTCGCATTCTCGTCAGTCGTCGACACGTAAGCGAACTCAAGCAAAGAATAAGTGAACAATCCTTTCAAGCCTAAGACTGCAACTAAGCACCTTCTAGAATAAAAATGAGCTTCCACTCAACAACTTAGAGAACCTGTTCACACTTTATCCTCTCTCTTTACCTCAATAAATGAAGTTTTTCGAAATACCCTCTCGATCTAACCAAATGTTACACACCGCTACAGGGAGATCTCTTATCATTGAATAGGTAGTCTTCATCAAATGGAGTGGACGATTTGAACAACACACACACATCAACAATGACCAAGCGCGCTTTGTTCGTAATAGGCTTGTTATGTCTGTGTCTGTCATTTAATACTCTAGCTTTTGAAAACTCACGCAGCAATAGCGGTGATGATGATACTATCCTCATCGAGAGCTCATCTGACACTAAATTTTCCTATAGTACAGCGATCAAATCCTTCTCTAAGCACGTGCTTAAATTTGATATCGATTCTCTCTTAAGCGGGGGAAAGAATTGCACAGATTCCGTCATTCGCAATTTTAATGACCTTGCAGATAGAACAAAGTATCGACTAAATCTTAAACAAGATCGACTGGAAGTTAAATTAACACTTAACTTCTAACCTTCATATAGCCAAGTTTGACTCAAGTAAGCGCCCAAGAAATAAAAGTGATCTTCACTTGATTTGTATCTTTTCGACTTTATTTCCAGTTCCGTTATACTAAGTCGCCATAACAGGCTGTATCTAGCTCACTATTCTTTATTTGGTTTCACCACCAATACAAATAGCGACGCAATTCAATATATAGCACCCACTCCATTTGCCAATAGTGAACGACTCGAACATGTCTACATCAAGCCCAATCAAGACCCTCAATATTGCTTCTCGTGAAAGTGCTTTAGCGTTGTGGCAAAGCCGTTATATAAAGTCTCAACTTGAAGCTTTATACCCAGGCTTGGAAGTCAATATTAATGGCATGACAACCAAAGGGGATAAGATTCTAGACGTCCCCCTTGCTAAAATCGGTGGCAAAGGCTTATTTGTAAAAGAGCTTGAAGCATCAATGCTAGAAGGCATTTCAGATATCGCCGTCCACTCAATGAAAGATGTCCCTATGGAGTTCCCCGAAGGTCTTGAGCTAGCCGTTATTTGTGAGCGGGAAAACCCCTTCGATGCTTTCGTTAGTAATCAATACGACTCGATCGATCAACTTCCAGAAGGTGCAGTTGTTGGCACCTCAAGCCTACGCAGGCATAGCCAACTGGCCGCCTCTCGCCCAGACCTAGATATTCGCCCTTTAAGAGGCAATGTTAATACTCGTCTGGCAAAGCTCGATGCAGGCGAGTATGACGCCATTATTCTTGCAGCCTCTGGACTCAAAAGACTTGAATTCAATGAACGCATCAAAAGCGTCATATCGGCTGAGCAATCACTTCCAGCTGTTGGCCAAGGCGCTCTAGGCATTGAGTGCAGAAGCAAGGATGAGGATATTAAAAAATTATTGGCGCCCCTCATTCACCCAGAAAGCGAGTTCTGCGTAAAAGCTGAACGCGCAATGAATCACCGGCTCCATGGTGGCTGTCAGGTTCCAATCGCCGGATATGCAACCTTAGAAAGCGAGACACTGACACTCACCGGCTTAGTTGCCTCAGAAGATGGCGCAACCATCCTTAAAACAAGCTTAAGCGGCCCACAAGCTCAATGTGAAGAGCTGGGTGTTGCCGTAGCGGAAGCTCTGCTTGAAATGGGTGCAGGCCCTTTACTAGAAGCTGTCTATAACAAAGCTCAAGTTTAAGCCAATGACAAATAAACTCGTTACCGAGCAGGCTTTCAAGCGACTAGGCCTGCTCAGTTCAAGCAAGATTCTAATCTGCCGCCCCGAACCCTCCGCCACGGAATTATCAAAAGCTCTCGAAGCCTTAGGAGCCCAGTGCAAAAAACTGCCAATGCTAAAAATCGATGCGCTTGAGATTAGCGCGATCGAGCGACAGCACATCCTCGATTTAGACCAATACCAGCATGTAATTGTCGTCAGCCAACACGCAGCTGATCTAGGCCTTGAACAAATAGATCACTATTGGCCACAAGCACCTGTCGGACAAAAATGGTATGCCATTGGCCGCAAAACCGCTGAAGCCTTAAACTCGACAAGTCTGGATATCGTATCGCCAGGTCAAGACCTGAGCAGTGAAAAACTATTAGAGAACAAAGACCTCAAAACAGTTCAAGACGAAAAAATACTCATCCTCAAGGGTAAGCATGGTCGCCAGGCTTTACAAAGCCAACTTCTTGCTCGAGGTGCGCAAGTAGATAGCATATCGCTATACCAACGCTCGAAACCAGACTATGATCAAAGCATACTGCAACAAAGCATTGACGACTTTGCGCCAGACTTTATTATTACACTAAGCGGTGAAACACTGACTAACCTGCTTGCTCATTGCAGTGAACACAATATCGACTTATCTGACAGGTCTTTTATACTACCCAGTATCAGAGTGGCCAATATTGCATATGAACACGGATTGAAGAACACTTTGATCTCGGAAAACCTTATGCCGATGGACATTGTAAAGTGCATCAAAAAAGCCAGCTTGTAAGTGCCAACCAACAAAAAACAGGACAACACGTGACTGACGCAAACGAAACGCTACCTGCAGCAGATGTAAAGAAGCCAGCCCCTCAAGCTAAAAAGAAGAAAAACCTTTCTTGGCTGCTAATACTGGTCATTGCTCTAATAGCTGCGTTTTCGATCGCTAGCGCAATTTACTTCTGGCAAAACCTGTCGCAACAAAACACACTACTGTCGCACCTAGATTCACAAAATAAGAGCGCACAACAACGAGTTCAATACTTAGAGCAAAGCCTCGAGCGACGTTTGAAAAACCTAGAAGCAGACAAACAACAACAAAGTCAGATACTGACTCAGCTCGATAGGCAAAGTTTATATAACACCGAGAAGCTAACAGAAATGGGTGCCAGCAGTCGTGCTGACTGGCTACTTGCTGAGGCCGAGTATTTATTACATCTCGCCAACCAAAGACTTCTTCTTGAGCGCGACTTAAAAAATGCTGAGGCAGTCATGATATCTGCCGATAAAGTGCTGGCCGAAATCAATGACCCAGGCTTACTCCCAGTTCGTGCAGCACTCAATCAAGAGATTCTTAGCTTACAACAGCTTTCTCACCTCGACCGTGAAGGTATGTTTATGCAACTCTCGGCTATCATTTCTTCTTTAGACGGCTTAAAAGAAAGCGCTTATTTAGACACGAGCAAGCCAGAGCCAGAACAAACACCAAGCCAGCGTTCATCACAAACTTCAGATCTTCCCGCATGGAAGCAAGCATGGCTGGAAGTATGGGGCGAGCTAAAGAAAGCAGTATTGATCCGGCGTTTGGATCACCCTGTCGCGCCTCTTATGGCGCCTGAGCAAAATTATTATCTGAAGCAGAATCTAAGACTGATGCTCGAACAAGCAAACCTTGCCTTACTAGAGCAAAACCAGGCTATTTTTACTCACAGCTTAAAACAAGCAAGCATTTGGCTAGAGAACTACTTTGATACTCAGGACAAACAAACGAAAACTCTGATTTCTAAACTCAAAAGTATGCAAACACTTCAAATAAGCTACGAAACACCCGATATTTCAAAGTCATTACGCTTACTGAAGACAAAAATTGAAGCCATGTATCTTAACCATAGCTTAGGCAAACTTTCCAACCCGACACCTTCAAGCACAGATAACAGTACCAAGCAGGAGCCAACACCATGAAGCGTTTACTCGTGTTGATTATTGTCGGCATGGCTCTAGCGCTTGGTGTTTCAGCGATTGTCAGCCATGACCCCGGATATGTTCGAATATCTTATGGAAACTGGCTAATAGAAAGTAATCTGGTCATCGCCGCACTCGCTATCGCTATTTTGCTTACTTTATTGGTATGGCTACTAGGGCTGAAACGTAAACTGGTGCATTCAAGCAAGTCTGTATCTAAGTGGTTTGGCCGTTCCGCCGAGTCAAGAGCTACGATAAAAACCGAGAAAGGTCTAATTGCACTACTTGAAGGCAACTGGGGCGTAGCGAGCAAGCTATTATCTAAATCTGCTACCAAGTCCCATAAGCCCTTAATTAACTACTTAGCCGCCGCTCACGCTTCCAACGAGTTAGGGCAGGTTAAGGATGCTGAGCTAATGCTGAAGAAAGCCTATGACAGCACCGAGGACTCCGACTTTGCTGTGGGGATCGCTCAAGCACAAATCCAGTACCAACAAGGGCAATATGAACCTTGCTTAGCAACACTATTACGCCTGCATAAACAACAGGCGCATCACCCCTTCGTTCTAAAGCTCTTGAAGTCGGTATACTTAAAATTAGAAGATTGGCACAACCTGATAAAGCTCCTGCCCTCCTTGCAAAAAGATGCCAAACTCGGCACTGATGAAATCAAAGCCGTCGAGTCTCTCGCCTGGAATAATCTTTTTGTACAGAAAACCGACGAGCTAATTAACCGCGCTCAACAAGACGCTGCCGACGATATTCTCGCAGGTTTATGGCAGTGTGTACCAACACCATTACAATTCGACGCGCAGTTGCTTGAAACGTACGCACTACAGCTTATTCGCCTTAACAACGATCACGAGTGCGAAACCTTAATCCGAAAAGCCTTGGAAAAGAAATGGGACGACAGGCTGGTTCGCGTCTATGGAATGGTCGCCGCTCAAAACACTTCCGAGCAACTGATCCACGCCGAACAATGGCTAAAAAGCAGACCCAACAATGCCAGCTTATTGCTAGCACTTGGTAGGCTTTGCCTAAGAAATGGTTTATGGGGGAAAGCTCAAGAATACTTTGAAGCGAGCAACAAACTACACGAAAACAAGGAAAGTCTCGCGGAGCTATGTCGCCTGAATATACGCCTAAATGCGAAAAATAATGCCGACAAAGAAGTATTCGAAGGGCTTATCGAGAATCTTGAGCTGCCAAAATTGCCCCTACCTGAGTCTCGATAGCCACTGAGCTAGACAGTATTTCTGCTTGGCTCTAAAACCATCATGCTTGCGCCACTAATATTTAAGAACGTGGCGCATATTCCAGAACATCGGAGAAGAAGTCTTGTTCTTCTAATCCGGCTTCCAGCAAGGCGTCCATTGCAGAATGAACAAGCTTTGGCGAGCCACTAACAAAAACCTTACTATCCGCTAAATTTGAAAAGTCTGCTAATACCGCATCACTCAATTGATTGTGATGAGCGTTTGCATCTATGTTTTCAATGTCTGCGATAAGCGGGTGGAATTCAAAGTGATCATATTTCGATGCCCACTCCTCAGCCAACTCTGCCAAGTACATATCTTCTTCTTTTCTAACTCCCCAATATAAGGCAAGCGGAAGCGAATAATTCTGCGCCAGGAGATAGTCAATAATAGACTTCATTTGAGCAAAGCCGGTACCAGCAGCCATCAAGATTAGCGGCTTATCAGGCACTTTTGGCAAACAAGCCTTTCCAAACGGTAAAGAGATCGTGACACTGGCTCCACTCTCCAACGCGTCCTTACAGTAGTCCACAATTTCAACCGCTGAGTTCAAGTGCGGATCAGCCTGAATGTGGAGGGTGATTTCTCGCAAGCCAGGCGCTGAAGCGATAGAAAAATAACTACCAGCATCCTTACCCGGCATCTCAAGTGCCAAATACTGCCCGGCATAAAACTCCGGCAGCTTGCCCGCAGGTAACTGCAACTCAACTTTATAAACATGCCCTCTAATCACTTCGACAGCGATTACTCGGCAAACCGTTTTCTTCACAGGCAATTCTCCTGGCCCATAGATATTATCTATTGTAATTTTGCTTGAGTTCACTGGCCAAGTCTGGCACAGCAACAAGTCTTTCTGTAGTGGCCCCTGAACCAGCTCCCTTCGGGGGCCGAATTCAACTTCGCCAGAAACGAGCTTGGCCCGGCATATCTCACAAACCCCGTTGCGGCAACTGACGGGCAACTTCAAGGCATATCTGTCAGCAATTTCATATACTGACTCTCCCGCATCAAAAGCCAATTCGTATGTGCGAAGCTGGCCTTCAACCCGTGACTCTATTTCGAGCACGTTCACTTGGACTGATCACCACCAAAGATGCCCAAGTCGTCCCACCTTTCATCAACTCGAGACTTTATCTCGTCAGTCATGGTAATTGGTTCACCCCATTCCCGGTTTGTTTCACCCGGCCATTTATTGGTTGCATCAAGACCCATCTTGGAGCCTAAGCCCGATACTGGCGAAGCGAAGTCCAAATAGTCTATCGGTGTGTTTTCAACCAAGGTGATATCTCTTGCCGGATCCATACGTGTCGTAATTGCCCAAATCACATCTTCCCACTCTCGTGCGTTAACGTCATCATCCAAGACAATTACGAACTTGGTATACATAAACTGGCGAAGGAAGGACCACACGCCCATCATCACGCGTTTAGCATGCCCTGGGTATTGCTTCTTCATCGTTACAACGGCCAGGCGATATGAGCATCCTTCCGGCGGCAAATAAAAATCGACAATTTCAGGAAACTGCTTTCTTAGAATCGGTACAAAGACTTCATTCAAAGCTAAACCGAGAATCGCAGGCTCATCAGGCGGCCGACCAGTATAAGTACTGTGGTAAATCGCATTTTTTCGATGAGTAATACGCTCGACAGTAAATACCGGAAAGGTATCCACTTCATTGTAATAACCAGTATGATCACCGAAGGGTCCTTCGGGTGCGACTTCATCAGGGTAAATGAAGCCCTCCAATACTATCTCTGCACTCGCTGGCACTGATAGGTCACTCAAGCCCGCTTTAGTCACTTCAGTTTTACTATCACGTAACAAGCCAGCAAAGGCATATTCAGATAAGGTATCGGGCACGGGCGTTACTGCACCGAGTATTGTTGCTGGATCAGCACCTAAAGCCACCGCAACCGGGAAAGGTTTACCTGGGTGTTTTTGCTGCCACTCTCTGAAGTCTAGTGCGCCACCACGGTGAGATAGCCAGCGCATGATCAGCTTATTCTTTGCAATCAACTGCTGGCGATAAATCCCCAGATTCTGGCGAGACTTTTCAGGCCCTTTTGTAATCACCAAAGACCAGGTCACCAAAGGTCCTGCATCGCCTGGCCAGCAAGTCTGGATAGGAAGCTTATACAGATCCACCTGATCTTTTTCGATAAGCACTTCCTGACAGGCAGCCGAGCGGACCTCTTTGGGCCCCATCGCCATCACCTTTTTAAATATCGGTAGCTTTTGCCAGGCATCCTTAAAACCTTTAGGTGGTTCAGGTTCTTTAAGAAATGCCAAAAGTTTGCCCACTTCACGTAGTGCACTGACGTCTTCTTGCCCCATTCCTAAGGCAACGCGCCGCGTTGTACCAAAAAGATTTGCCAACACTGGCATATTGTAACCCTTTGGGTTTTCAAACAGTAAAGCAGGCCCTCCTGCACGTAAAGTACGATCACATATCTCGGTCATTTCCAGATAAGGATCGACTTCCTGAGCAATACGCTTCAACTCACCTTGCGCTTCAAGTTGTTTGATAAAACTTCGGAGGTCATCATATTTCATAACTGACACAACAATCTCAATTCAATTCATAAAAAAACCGGTATAAATACCGGTTTATATTCTAGCCTGACGATGTTTAATTCAGCTCAAAAGTTTTATTTAACAAAGCTTTTGAGCCATCAACAACAGCCTATCGCTTCTTCATCGACAAGAAGAACTCATCATTTGTTTTAGAGTCTTTCAGCTTATCGAGAATAAATTCTAATGCTGCTAAGTCGTCATCCATACTATGCAATAGTTTACGCAGTATCCAAACACGCTGAAGCTCATCTTCACTCATCAACAAGTCTTCTCGACGCGTTCCTGAACGGCGAATATTAATCGCAGGATATACTCGCTTCTCGGCACAACGACGATCAAGGTGTACTTCCATATTACCGGTACCCTTGAACTCTTCGTAAATAACCTCGTCCATTTTAGAGCCGGTATCAACAAGAGCTGTTGCAATAATTGTCAGGCTTCCACCTTCTTCAACATTTCGAGCAGCACCAAAGAAGCGCTTCGGACGTTCAAGTGCGTGTGCATCAACACCACCCGTTAAGACCTTACCCGACGATGGAATAATCGTATTATAGGCACGAGCCAAACGCGTAATAGAGTCAAGGATAATGACGACATCTTTCTTATGCTCAACCAAACGTTTTGCTTTCTCGATAACCATCTCGGCTACCTGAACGTGACGAGCTGGTGGCTCATCGAAGGTACTGGCTACAACCTCACCACGAACCGAACGCTGCATTTCCGTTACTTCTTCTGGACGCTCGTCAATCAACAATACCATGAGGTGACACTCAGGGTTGTTGCGCGCGACAGACTGAGCAATATTCTGCATCATCAAGGTCTTACCCGCTTTCGGCGG
The DNA here is from genome assembly GCF_001635365.1 of Oleiphilus sp. HI0128. Taxonomy (NCBI): domain Bacteria; kingdom Pseudomonadati; phylum Pseudomonadota; class Gammaproteobacteria; order Oceanospirillales; family Oleiphilaceae; genus Oleiphilus; species Oleiphilus sp. HI0128. The sequence goes on from NZ_LWGG01001108.1 coordinate 11,871, forward strand.
AGAAACAACCAAGCCACGCTGTCCTTTACCAATTGGAGCAACCAAATCAAGAATACGCGCTGACAAATCTTCTGTACTACCGTTACCGGCTTCCAGAATAAGACGATCATTTGGAAACAAAGGGGTCAGGTTTTCAAATAAAATCTTATTTTTCGAGTTCTCAGGTTTATCAAAGTTGATCTGACTAACTTTCAAAAGCGCGAAATATCTCTCGCCGTCTTTCGGCGGACGGATTTTCCCGGAAATCGTATCCCCGGTACGCAAATTGAAACGTCTAATTTGGCTAGGTGAAACGTAGATATCATCTGGTCCAGCCAGATATGAGCCTTCTGCTGATCGCAAAAATCCAAAGCCATCCTGAAGAATCTCTAAAACACCATCTCCATATATGTCTTCGCCACTTTTTGCATGGCGCTTCAATATAGAAAAGATAACTGTTTGTTTTCGAGATCGAGCAAGATTATCCAAGCCCATTTCGGCAGCAATTTCGAGTAATTCTGGAACGCTTTTTTTCTTAAGTTCGGTAAGATTCATATTATGTAAAAGTTCAAATAGATACAGCGCGAGGCCGTTAAAGGAAAGTTGTGATGAATTTAATTTTTTTGGCGGAGTGCCACCCCAAATCGGGGATATTGTCAATAAAGATAGCGCAGATTATACGCTATATCCAGAAATATACTATTTTTTTTACAATTATCGCGTTTTCGTACCTATAATTAAATAAACTACTTAAGAAACATATATTTATGAAGCCGACTCTTCAACCCTTCAAATCCCAAGGTTTTACTCTGATCGAACTGGTCATTGTTATCGTATTAATTGGAGCGCTTGCAAGCATCGCGTTACCTAGATTTAGTGACCTATCTGATGAAGCTGAACTAGCGCAGGTTAGGAGCATTGCTGGAAATTTGCAGGCAGGCGTTAAAACTGTCAAAGCAGTCTTCCAGGCAGCAGGCCATACCACTCGCACCCAAAACCTGACAAACTTTGGCAATGGCACGATTGACACCAACAATATCGGCTACCCAATTGGTGTTGATAAAGGCACAGGTAATGAGAATATAGGGCAAGGCAACAACGGCTGCATTGGTGTCTGGCAGGGCGTATTGGAAAACCCGCCCTCAGTTGTTGTTGGCAACAACAATGAAGCCTATCGAGCTTACCGCCACACCGGCAACAGAGTCTGCAGCTACGCTTATCGCCTTAACGGCGACACTGGCAATCGCAATAACAGCTCCTTGGTTATCAAGTACGACTCGCGCGACGGTAGTGTCGTAAGCTGCGGCACTCACGCAGATCTACCCGCTTGCTAACTCTTCCTTAAGCGCTTGATGATCATCAACGATTTATTTCTGTTTTAGCGATACACTGCACACGCTAAACTAATAACCCGTTTTTCATCGTCGATACTGACAGAGCTATTTATGTCGAACACAAATCAAAGCTGCTGCGATTCAGCCGTCAAACACACCCTTAATCCTTTAGATGATATCATTGAGCGCTTAAAAAAATTGGCAAACCCGATATCGGAGACAGAATCAGTTGCACTTATTGATGCACACGAAAGAGTGCTCGCTGAAGACTTAGTCTCTACACTTAATGTACCGCCCACAGATAACAGTGCCGTTGACGGCTACGCACTAAACCTTGATGACTTCTCTGAGGGTAAAGCCTTCTGTATCTCACAACGCATTCCTGCCGGGCACCAACCCGAGACACTTGAACGTGGCACTGCTGCGAGAATATTTACCGGCGCCTCGATACCAGCAGGAGCGAACTGCGTCATTATGCAAGAACAGGCGACAATCAATGAGCACAACAAGGAGGTAACCTTTTCCTCCCAGCCTAACGCTAAGCAAAATATTCGCCCTCGAGGTCAAGATGTTCAACAAGGCCAGGTTATTTTACAAAAGGGCCTAGTCCTTTCCCCTGCCCGCGTTGGCTTAATTGCTTCGATTGGTATTGCTAAGGTCAAAGTGTTTCGAAGACTAAAAGTCGCTATTTTTTCAACTGGAGACGAATTGGTAGAACCGGGCGATAAGCCCTCTTCTTCACAAATATTTAACTCCAACCGCTACCTACTTACCGGCATGCTCAAAAGCCTGAACGCAGATATAGTTGATCTTGGCCTCATCCCAGATCAACTCGAAGCAACGGTTAAAGCTTTAAACTCGGCGAGTGATAAAGCCGACATCATCATTAGCACTGGCGGCGCATCCGTTGGCGAAGAAGACTATGTACAAAGTGCAATCAAGTCATTGGGGAGCATTGATTTCTGGCGCGCAGCCATCAAGCCCGGTAAGCCTTTTATGTATGGACAAATTGGCGAAACACCAGTACTCGGTTTGCCCGGAAATCCAGGCGCAGTATTTGTTACCTTTTCGGTATTGGCTCGCCCTTTCTTACTCCATAAGCAAGGTATTAGCGACACTAAACCTCAAAGTTACTCTCTTGCCCTAGACTTCGATATTAAAAAGTCCGGCCCCAGAAGAGAATTTCTGAGAGTTCAGCGAAGCCAAGGCAATCGTCTGATTCGTCACCCGAACCAAAGCTCTGGTATGCTAAGCTCTGCAAGCTGGGCGGAGGGTTTCGCTGTGATTAAAGAACACACTCAACCAAAAGCAGGGGATTCTGTCGAGTTTATACCTTTCCCTAGCATTTTTTCTTTGCCGGTATAGCAAGCATTATTAAGTTACGAGACGACCTTATGAATATCCTTTTTTTTGCCAGCTTGCGAGAGCAGCTCGACTGCGATAGCGAACAATGGACCGAGATCGACGGCATCCAGACGACTGGCGATATCAAATCCAAGCTTCAGTCACGGGGCGAACCCTGGTTAAGCGCGCTTGCTAACGAACGGATCATTATTTCAGTCAATCAGGATATCGCCGATGCAAGTACTGCTGTTAAAGTAGGAGATGAAGTAGCATTTTATCCCCCGGTAACAGGCGGTTAGTATGAAAATATCTGTCAGCGTTCAGCAAGAAGATTTCTCAATAGAAAATGAGTACCAGACTCTACGGAACAACCACGCCCTAGCAACTGGCGCGATCTGCACGTTTTCAGGCTTGGTTCGGGAATTCGGAGATCGCCCTAATGTAAATGGCATGTTCCTGGAGCACTACCCTGGCATGACAGAGCAGTGCTTACAGAAAATCATTCAACAAGCAGCTGAACGTTGGCAGATACTTGAAGCGAGAGTCATTCACCGCGTTGGCCCTTTGCACTTGAGCGAACAAATTGTCTTCGTTGGCGTAAGCTCTGCACATAGAGCAGATGCTTTTGCGGCCTGTGAGTTTATTATGGACTACTTAAAGTCCGACGCGCCTTTCTGGAAAAAGGAAATCACCAAAGACGGTGCTGAATGGGTTGAAGCAAAAGAGAGCGACCTAGATAGAAAAAAACGCTGGTAAAATGTCTGACTTAAGCCACAATAATTTCGCCCTGGAACGACTCGACCCGCCTCGCTTTCCTCTCGCCAAGCAATTCTATAAACAAGCGAACTACCATTCCCACGTCGGTAAAGAAGACGAGGTTTACATCCTTAGAAATAACAACTCAAACAATAAAATCGTTGCGGCTGTTCGCCTGGTCAAGAGCGATCAATATCTGATTCTACGCAGCATGGTCGTGGTTCCATCCGAGCAGCGGCAAGGCATAGGAAGCAGGCTACTTACCGAACTAAAACCACACCTGACAAATCGCGAGTGCTGGTGCTTTCCTTTTGAGTGGCTTAAAGACTTTTATGCTCAAATTGGCTTTCAGCTTCAGAATATAGAACAGGCTCCTCCTTATATCGCTGAATCTCTTCGTCGCTATCTTCGACAAGGACGAAAACTCACCCTAATGAAGCACCCGCTTGCTTGATTTTCCCCAGATATCCTCCATAGTGTATCTTACAACGGTGTCTAAATCGGCTTCATGCCATGACCCAGTCTGTACAGAATAAGGAGCAAGTGACGTGCATTCCGTAAAAATAAAAGATTATATGAGCCCAAATGTTTTATCCTTCAAACCTGAAGACAGCGTTATTACGGCTTTAAGAACTCTGGTAAAAAAAGGCCGTTCGGGCGCACCGGTAATAGATAATGAAGGGAAGCTGGTTGGTATTCTTTCAGAATTGGATTGTTTGAAAGAAGCTCTAAATGACGGCTACTACCAATCAGTAGGTGATCGAGTCGCCGATCACATGACGACCGAGCTAGACATGGTTGAACAAGAAGATGATATCATTGTCTGCGCAGAGTTCTTCACTTCTGGCCGACGACGACTACCGGTTATGGACGGCGGCAAGCTTGTTGGCATTATTACTCGTCAAGACTTTGCTCGCGCACTGATCAACCGTATTGACCATCCTCACCACGGTGACAACTAGATCATGAACTACTAGACTGAGCCAGCCCTTCAGGGTTTGGCTCAGGCTGTATTAAACTAATCATTTCCCATCCAACTGAAGGCTTTGCATCTGTTCTGCCTAAAGGCACAACCTGCTTATCTGGACGAATCGCAAACAATAGCGTCAGCCGATTACCATGGAGCTGTAAATAGTCCTCATAGGTAAACTCTTCAGAGAGCTGCGTCGTTCTAATTGTCGCGCCTTTACTTACCAAGCTCGCTAACTTTGCAAAGGTCGCTCCCTCGTCAAACTGATTTCGTGTTCGCACATATTTTTCAGACGATTGATGACTAGCGCGCACATCCTGATCACCTTCAGGCAAACCAAGAACACTCCCAACACCCATTAAGTCCAGATAATGATAGGTCGATAAAGTATTCAACTGTTTATAGGGCGAGATAGCCAACATATGACCAACCCCGGTTAAATCCAGGTTATTTTCAGCATGCTCTGAAACGGGGTTACCATAATAGACTGGCAGATTGTCCATTCGCGCTGCCCTGACATTTTCCCAACTGGTATCTGTCAGAATAACGGTGACACCTTTGCCGATCATAGCCTTTGCCAAATTTCTCGCCACGGCGTTCGCACCAATAAATAGAAAGCCATTATCATCCGGCTCTTTAACCTTTAACAAGCCCGCCAAAGGGCTTGAGGTAATACTTTGGATAATGACAGTAACAACGATAACCAAAAACACCATCGGAACTAAGGCACCCGCATCGGCATGCCCTGCTTGCTCCAGTTTAAAAGCAAATAACGCTGACACCGCCGCAGCGACAATGCCTCTTGGCGCAACCCAGCCTAAAAAGGTTTTCTCCTGCCAGCTCAAGTCTGTTTTGACCGCGGCTAACCAAACCGAAAGAGGCCTGGCCACCAGCATTAGTATGAGAATTACCCACAGAGCATTCCAGCCCAAAGCAGTAGCCATACTCAGATCCATTCTTGCCGCAAGCAATATAAATAGTGCCGAGATCAGAAGAACACTGAGCGACTCTTTGAATTCGAGAATATCTTCAACCGGCACACCTTTCATGTTCGCCAGCCAGATCCCCATAATGGTCACTGTCAAAAGACCCGACTCGTGAACCAAAAAGTTAGAAAATGCGAAGATACCCAACATAAACGTCAGTGTTCCGGCATTTTGCAAGAACTGGGGTAACCAATGACTTCTTAATGCTCTCCCCAAGTAATAACCTGAAGAGCAGCCTAAGACCACCCCCAACACCAAGGTCGAACCAAAAGTCTGCAAGACATGCTCAAAGGCCAGGCTTTTGCTCATACCGCTGGATACAATAAATTCAAATACCAAAACAGCCAGTAGCGCTCCTATCGGATCGACTACGATTCCTTCCCACTTAAGAATATTGGTAATTCGGGCATTGGGTCGAACCGATCGTAATAACGGCATGATCACCGTAGGCCCACTAACCACCACAATTGCACCAAATAAGGTTGCGACCGGCCAAGACAGGTCAACTAGATAACGGCTGGCAATGGTTCCGATAGACCAAGTAACAACTACACCAGACATTAGAAGGTTGCGAACCATCTTGCCGTGTTCACGTAGCTCCTGAAATTTAAGAGTAAGGCTACCCTCAAACAGAATCACGGCAACGGCCAGCGATACAATCGGGAATAGCATTTCACCAAACAAGGCATCCGGCTCCAGAATACCTAAACCAGGCCCGATAAGAATTCCTGCAAGTAAGAGAAATAAAATTGCCGGCAAACGTAAACGCCAGGCAATCCATTGACAAATAAGGGAAATAACACCAATACTCGCCAGTAAAATAAGCTGCAGCTCAACCATAGAAACGGATTCTTTTCTTTGAAATCGGCCCACCCGCAACATACATCTATGGGGAAGCACTTTAACTCGTTACAACACCCTTTTAAGGGACGTCTTACAATTAAAGATCATTCTGCCAGGATTGCGAGTTTCTTTAGAATTTGAGATACCGCCATAAAGGCGAATGTTGCCGTTATGTGAGTTGCCGCACCAAAGCCCGAGGCACAATCCAGTTTTACCGGACCGCCTTCGGCTGGCTTTTCGTGACATACTGCGCCATCACTGTGTGCGTAAACTAATTGCTCAGTCGAATATACACAGTCAATCCGATATTTGCGTTTGGGGTTTCGGGAAAAGCCATGCATGCGACGAAGATTATTGCGTATCTTGGCAAGCAATGGGTCCTGGATAGTACGATTTAAGTCAGCAATTTGAATCTGACTCGGATCAACTTGGCCACCGGCGCCTCCCGAGCAGATCAACTTAATCTTATGTCGCGAACAATGAGCAATAATGGCAGTCTTTGCTTTGACACTATCGGTCGCATCAAAGACATAGTCAAAGCCTTTGTGCAGCAAAGTTTCTACATTTGCAGGCGTAATAAAGGTGTGGTTTGCATGTACTTTGATCTGCGGATTAATCTGCTGCATTCGAGCAGCCATAGCCTCCACCTTCATCGCCCCAACCGTGTCTTGCAATGCATGGATTTGCCTGTTGATATTCGAAACGCAAATATCATCCAGATCAAATAGGGTAACTTCACCAATACCCGATCGAGCTAAGGCTTCGGCGGCCCAGGAACCGACACCGCCAATACCAATCACGGCAATATGACTATGCTGAAAACGCTCTAGCGTTGGCAAACCATACAGGCGAGCAATACCGCCAAAGCGAAAGGCAATATCGTCATTCATAGAGCCATCAGCCTTATATCAGGAATCAGAAGCTTATAGCTCGCTAGACTTCAGCGCAGCATTTGATTTCAATACATCACTGTATGCTTGAGACTTAGCATGCTCCGACACGCGATCAAATATTGTCTCACCGCTTAGAGATAAAGCATTAATATTCCTGCCAGATTCAGCAAACATTGCAATAAAACGCTGAAAGAAATCAGGAGTCATATGTTGGTAGGCTTGAATTAGTACGTGATAATCCGGATCGCTACCATCCAAAGGCTTTAAAGATAAAAACCCCTGAATTCGCTCATCACTCCACTGCTCATCTTCGACTTTCGGTTGACTTGGTCCACTCACGCTACGACACCTTCTAAATATTTGTTACAGACTAAAAGGCCGCCATTATAGCGAGCTAGTGCCTTCCAAGAAAGATACATTTTAGAAGTCCCAGTCAGACTCCTCACAAACCGGGTCAAACACGCTTATTTCGACCCGTCGATTCTTGGCCCGGTTCTCTGCGGTGTCATTAGGTGCCAAAGGATTTGTTTCTGCTCTGCCCGCTGCACTAACGCGGTTAGCATCTACTTTATTATTAAAAATAAGTTGATGGACGACACTCACAGCCCGTGCTGCAGACAAATCCCAATTTGAACGATAGCGCGCCGAGTTAACCGGCAAATTATCGGTATAACCCGAGACCGTTATTTCACCCTCGCAAGTAGCAAGTACTTCTTCTATTTTTTCAAGAATCGGGAACATTGCATCTTTTAGCTCTTCACTCCCTGATGGAAAAGTAGTCGCCTCAGAGAAACGCACAACCACTTTGTTGGAGTCATAACTTACAGATAAAGCATTAGAAAGGATTTCAGATTCCAGACTATCAACCAAACTCTCTGTGAGCTTATCGATACTCGGGTCTATTTGTGCCGCCTCGCTCTCTTTCTCTTCAGGCTCTTCCAACATCTCTATATCGGAGTCGCCAAAGTCTTCGAACTCTTTCTCCAATTCAGACTGCTCGTCTGTCGTCGCGGGTGGTGGGGGAATAGCGGGCGCTTCAGCAAAAATAATTGCGCCTCCCGCCTTATTTTCACCGGTCAAAGCCTCGATGCCAAATGATGAAGCCATAGCTATCGCCATCACTTCATATTTCTGAAGATCCATCTTGGAAAAGCTGAGTAGCAGAATAAAAAAAGTCAGCAGCAAAGACATTAAGTCCGCAAAGGTGACAATCCAGCCGGACGAACCACTTGCCTTAGGTTTTGGCCTAGGAATCGCCCTCATCGTACTTACCCTTCTGCCTTAACAATTTCACGCTGGGCAGGCGGTAAATAGCTAACCAGGACTTCGGTAATAACGCGAGGGTTCTGACCTTTCAGAATATTTTGAACACTGGTAATAACCAATGACATATTACGATGCTCATCCATTGCTTTTAGGTTTAATTTATCAGCCAAGGGAATCGCCACCACTTGCGCGATAAAGGCACCGTAGAAGGTGGTCAACAATGCCACCGCCATCGCTGGGCCAACTGAACTGGGGTCCGCCATATTATTCAACATCTGAACCAGGCCGACCAAGGTGCCCAACATACCTAGCCCTGGCGCTGTTTCTGCCACACCACGAAAGACCTTTTCGGCAGTATCATATCGCTCAATAGACTGTTCTAGCTCTTGAATCAATAGCTCTTCGATAAACTCGGAAGGGTGGCCATCTATACACAAGGCTATCCCCTTTGCCAAAAACTCATCTTCAATTTCAGCATTTTCTAAGCCAAGAATCCCTTCTTTTCGAACAATACCCGAAAGTTCCCGAACCTTCTCAATCAACATAACCGGGTTTTCAGTACGTTCAAGAAAAACAGTTGAAAAGGCAAGTTTGAAAGAAGTGGCCACTGACGTCAGGCGATATTTAACCAGGGTTATGGCTATCGTACCCACGACAACAATAACGAGCCCCGGCACGTTAACGAAATCCATAATGCTGGATTCAATTAAAATCGCGCCAATGACGATGACAAAGCCAAAAATCAGACCTATGAGGGTCGCTAAATCCATAAAATCAAAACCTATGTGCCAAGATTTGGCCGCATTGTTGACAATTCATTGTAGTCACGCTGAATAAGCAATATTCAGGCCGTTTTATTCTTATTACCTATCGGCCACTTGCAAGCCTTACTTTATAGCAAGCGCTCAGCTTTCTTCCCTAATCCTAGCCATGACCTCAGAGGTTTCGGGCAAAATGCCTCGCCAAACACGAAAAGCTTCTGCCGCCTGCCCGACCAACATCCCGAGACCATCAATTGTCTGGGATGCCCCTGCCTCTTCAGCCCACCGATTAAAGACAGTCTGCTCTGAGCCGTACATCATGTCGTAGGCAACCGTCGCAGCACCGATAATCGATTTCGAAATTGGTGGCAAGGAACCCGATAAACTGGCCGAGGTACCATTAATCACCAAGTCAAAAGCTTCGTTCAAGGCTTCAAAGCTCGAACTTTCAATACTCCCCTGATCTTGAAACAAGTCTACCAAAGCATCCGCTTTACTAACGGTTCTATTGGCCACCACAACCTTGCTTGGCTTTTCTTCAAGTATAGGCTGCAATACGCCTCTTACAGCACCACCTGCCCCTAAAATCAGTATTTTTTTTCCACTTAGGCTAATTCCATGCCCCTGAATGTCGGACACTAAACCCAAACCATCTGTATTGTCACCGCAAAGCAAGCCTTGCTCATCAAGGTACAAAGTATTTACAGCACCAGCCTTTTCAGCACCAAGGCTACGCTTGTCACACATGTCCCAAGCTTGCTCTTTGAAAGGCACGG
>NZ_LWGG01001109.1:0-2054 GCF_001635365.1 Oleiphilus sp. HI0128
TGCTATCGCTCTTCTAAGGCCTTAATGACGGCTGGCGCTACAAACTCTGAAACATCACCGCCCAAAGAGGCAATTTCCCTAATTAAAGTGGAAGAGATATAAGAGAGGTGGTTGTCAGGAGTAAGAAACAAGCTTTCTGCTTCAGGAACCAAGCGCCGATTCATATCCGCTAGTTGAAATTCGAATTCAAAGTCTGAAACAGCACGTAAACCGCGTAGAATAACGTTGACCTTGTGCTCTTTTACAAACTCGGCCAATAAGCAGTCAAAGCCAATGACTTCTACATTATCGAGATGAGCCAAAACGTCCTTTGCCAGTTCAACCCGTTTTTCAAGTGGAAACATAGGGTTCTTTTTTGGGCTGGCTGCGACAGCAATAATAATGCGATCAAAAAGCTTTGCAGCACGCTCTACAAGATTGGTATGGCCGTTAGTAATTGGGTCAAAAGTGCCAGGATAAACGACAGTATTCATAGGGGGTCTTACTCCTGAAGCTGCGGAATACGATTGCAGTGCCTAAGTCAATTTTACAGTATTGGAAGTATAGACAACCAAGAACTAAAGAAGGGGCGGAATAGTAACCAAATTTCGGGTGGGTTGCTAGTCAGCTTGTTGTAAACAAGAAGTCTGCGCTGGCAAGATAGCCAGCGCATTTGAAGGGTTATCTCTATAAGGAGCTAGCTTATCGTAAGAAAATAGAGAATAAGGCCTTATGAATCAAGGTACCAAAAGGAGGGTAGGCAAACTTGGTACTGTTGAAATGATTCTTGCAGAATACTGATTTTGCATGAGAGAAGGTCAGGAAGCCTTGCTCGCCGTGGTAGGAGCCCATACCTGATTCACCAACGCCGCCAAAATGTAAGTCTTCTTGAGCAAAGTGAGAGACTGTGTCGTTAATGCAGACGCCGCCAGCTCGAACTTGTTCTAGTACATATTGCTGTTCGTCTTTGTCCATTCCAAAATAGTAAAGCGCCAAGGGCTGAGGGCGATCATTAATGAAGTCCAGAGCTTGGTCTAGCGACTTAGTGGGTAGGATTGGCAGGATTGGGCCAAAGAGTTCTTCTTGCATCACTAGCATATCATCAGTGGCATTTAGCACCAGGTGGATAGGCATCTTACGTGTACCGGTTTGCATATCTTCGTCAGCCGGGTTGCACTCAATAATCGTTGCGCCTTTGCTTTTTGCATCGTCCAGGTAAGATTGCAGGCGTGCGAGCTGTCGTTCATCGACTACGCTGGTGAAGTCAGTGTTGTGCTTCAGCGTTGGGTACATCTTGGCAAAGAAGTGTTGGAATCGATCAACGAAATGCTCCAGGCGGTGCTCTGGACAAAGAATGTAGTCAGGTGCAATGCAGGTTTGGCCAGCATTAAAAGCCTTACCAAAAACAATTGACTGTGTTGCATCGTCCATATTGACATCGTCAGAGATGATTGTTGGAGATTTGCCGCCAAGCTCAAGCGTGACGGGTGTTAAGTTAGCCGCCGCTGCTTTCATTACATGGCGGCCAACAGCCGTTGAACCGGTAAACAGTAAATGGTTCCATGGGATGCTAGAGAACTCAGTCGCGACTTCTGCATCACCCTGAACAATCGCAACCAGATCTTGAGGAAAGGTGTCGGAGATTAGTTGCTCGATTAGTGCAGAGGTCTGCGGTGTAAACTCTGACATCTTGATCATGGATCTGTTACCTGCAGCCAAAGCAGCGACAAGAGGGCCCATTGATAAAGACACGGTATAGTTCCAAGGCGAAATAATGCCAATAATCCCCAGCGGTTGATATTGCACAAAACCTGTCGCAGGTTGAAATAAAGGAGAGATCTTTTTCTTATCTTTGCTCATCCACGATTTCAGGTTTTTGATGTTGTAGTCGATGCCGTGAATGGTTGTCATTAGCTCAGCAAGTTTTGTTTCATCAGCAGAGCGGTTAGAAAAGTCGCTGGAAATTGTCTCGATAATCTCGTCTTGATTATCAAGAAGCATGCTTCTAAGTTTTTTAAGGTTTGCGACTCTTTCCTGATAAGAAGGCATTGGGTTTTTACGGAAAGCAGCTTTTT
>NZ_LWGG01001110.1:0-965 GCF_001635365.1 Oleiphilus sp. HI0128
CAGGTCGTTTTGCTGTGCTGAATAAAATAGATGTGCTCTGGGATGACCTGCAGGGTGAACCGCATATTAGTGCTTCGATTGAGCAAATTCGGCACCTAACAGCCAAGCAGCTGAATATGGATGCAGAAGATGTTTTGCCTTTATCTGCAAAACAGGGTTTGATTGCTAAAATCAGAAAAGACCATTCATTATTGCAAAAAAGTGCTTTTCCTAAATTGGAGAAGCTAATTTCCAAGCGAATTATTGCCGAGCGTGAGTCAACGATTTACAAAGATCTTCTGCGAGATTTGCAAAAGATGCTGCATGGCTCGCAATCAGTTTTGAATGACCGTTTGGCTAACTTATACGAGCGTCACGAAGGGCTAGAAAGAGAAGTACTAAGCCCCGAAATGTTGCAGAATCTAGCCAAAGAAACGCACACCGAGCACGATATCTATCACCGCAAACTGATCACTTTACGCTCTAGTCGACGTTTGATGGAGTCGCAAGGAGAAGTATTGCAGCAATTGGTTAGTGAAGAGCGCTTGAAAGAAGTGCTCAAACATACCAAGCGTGATATGCAAGATTGTTGGAGCACCGTTGGCTTGGTTCACTCGATGAATAAATTTTTCGATAAGATGGATAAAGAACTCGATAATGTCGAGAGTGAAGCAAAAATTGCCGACAAAATGGTTCATGCAATTTATAAGCGCTTCAAGTCGGACGTTCATGCCAAGTACCTTAAACCAAGAAAGTTTACAATTGGTGAGCAGCGCAAAGCGCTAGAGGCTTTGAAAGCAAAGTTGGTGAAGTTCTGTCGACGACCTAAAATGTTTATGACGGAACAATCGGTGCTGATAAATCACTTTTTTAATACCTTTGCTGCAGAGATGCGTCTGATCCAGCTGCAAATTATTAAACAAGCCAAGCAGTGGCCAGAAGAGGCTTTATTACCGCTTATTCAATATACTCATGAGCAAAAAACC
>NZ_LWGG01001111.1:0-1606 GCF_001635365.1 Oleiphilus sp. HI0128
AAAAGGCTGGTAATCACAAAAATCAAACATCGGCGCCAGATACATGACTGTAGCCCTGTGCTGTTTGTTGTGAACGAAATAAAGCTAGATCTATTTGAAATACGAGTTTTCACACAGCCTGTGCTCAAAGCCAGCATTCCATGAGCGTTCGTAAATGTTATATTTAGGCCAAATCTAAACCAAGCTTCAACGGCAGCTAATGGCACAATCAACGTCACTTAAAAAATAGATTACCGCCTGCGCGGTAATGACAGAAAAGCGGACAATGTGATAGTTCGAAAATGTCGGCTGTCTCATCACAGCTGCCAAAAAGCAAAACCCGCCAAAAGACCGCTTTGTGAAGGTAACTGCTATAGTTGTTACACAAGAAAAAGATCTGCTTTTTTCTTCTAACCGATGAAACTCATTTCGTTGGTTTTAGCCGAACTCTCTTGATAAGTGTTTATGGAATCACTGAACTGAAAGAGTCGGTTCAAACCAGTCTCAAAGGTCCGCTATCCGAACAAAGGCAATGAACTTTTCTTCTAGCTCAGCTAGAGATTAATGCCTACTTACTCATCGTTTGTGATAAGAAGCAAGGTCGGTTCTTGAATATTAAGTTATCTATTCCCATAAAATGACTCAGCGATGTGAGTAGTCGTAAACCTTTATAACCCTTTTACCGAAGACTTACCGAACATTCTTTCCCGTTTTTCATAATGATATGTAAATGGGTTGATACCAAACGCTTGAACAGCACCAATATCATCTCTAATATGGGATCGAAACTTATGTAGATAAGTTATTATACTATCCTCACGGCACGTATCTAGATCCAATACATCATTAAACACTGTCAACATGGGAGGGGCTAAAGAACGGTACTCTTGTTGAAATAGACCACATTTGCAAGCTTCTATTGCCGGCCAATCTAATGCTTTGATCTTATTTAGTACATCTTCTTTGGATAAACAGAATGATAACTCGTCTGCAGATCCAGAAAATGAGGCGATCGATACTAGATCTTCGGTCTCGTATTCATCACCGTGTTTTAGCCTGTAGGTCTGCGAGTACTCAAAATCCTTTGTGTTCAAAGTTTGTTGAAAATGAATAGCATATCGAAGCAGGGCATAGAGCAAAGCATCGAATGCACGAGGTACAATAAAGTGACGGAGCGCATGACTTTCAAATAAGGGAACGATAGTGAATGCTTTGACGAGTCGTTGTATAAGCGTGTAGCAACCAGCCCATCCGGTTTGTTTAAGGAACAGAGGGGTCATCTCTTCTAAGCTTTTCTCCAGCACCTTAGCACTGTGGAAGTGAGACGTTAATGTAAACATAAGCATTAGCCATACGCTCAGTGCGAAACAAATAGGGCAAGGTGGCGATAACGCCTGGAAATGGTTGATCGAAAGATATCGATAGGATTGAATTGAAAGCAATCGATGCTGTTTAAGCAAACCGCTAATTAATTTCAGACGTGACATACCATACTCTAAGACTAACGTTTCTAAATCGTGAATTTGCTCAAAATATCGGTCACGATGTGCTTCTGTATCATACGACTGAAGATAAAATGTGACGCTAGAAATTTTGCTCACCTCAACGCCATGAATTGCTCTTAGCT
>NZ_LWGG01001112.1:0-1027 GCF_001635365.1 Oleiphilus sp. HI0128
GCGTAATCATATCACTCAACAAGTCTCTTACTAGCTGATCAACATTCACCTGCTGAAGTATCACTGGCACCTGACGAATAACGATACTTTCCGGACCAGACCGTTCTAGGCCCAAACCAAATTTCTGTAAGTCCCCGGCACATTCTTCAGCAACAGAAGCCTCTCGTTGACTTAGAGAGATATTCATCGGCACAAGCAGGGGCTGAGCCTTGATTCCATCACTATAAAAATCATTTTTCATTCGCTCATAAGTAATCCGCTCATGAGCTGCGTGCATATCTACAACAATCAAACCACTACTATTCTGAGCGAGAATATAAATCCCATGAAGCTGAGCAATAGCAAAACCTAATGGGTGTTCACGCCCATCAACAGCTTCTTGCTGCTGACCAAGGTTCTGATCAGGGTGAAGGGCTTTATATTGAGATAGAACCTCCGAAACACCCTGGCCAGATGTTTGCAACATTGATGGCGAAGCACTTCCCACACCTTGGCCAGCGCCAGTCACCGCACTACTAACTCCCTGGACTCCCAAAGACATTGCTGACTGAGAACCATAACTCGGCGTAAAAGCACTAGCCTGAGCTTGAAGCGAAGTACTTGCCTGAATATTTGACAAGTCGCGATTCGGTGCCGAACCATCTTCAGGAGCGGCCAATTCTTCTGGTCGAATATCCGCAAGCGCCTTATGAAGACTTCTGAATATAAAATCGTGAACTAAGCGCCCATCCCTAAAACGAACCTCATGCTTGGTCGGATGAACATTGACATCAACCAGCGCAGGATCAAGCTCTAGATACAAAACAAAGGCAGGGTGACGCCCATGATATAAGACATCACGATAAGCCTGCTTTACAGCATGACTCACCAAACGATCCCTGATAACACGACCATTAACGTAAAAGTACTGCAAGTCAGCCTGACTTCTTGAGAAGGTTGGTTTAGCTACCCAGCCCCATAACTTAAGCCCCGTTGCCTCTACATCAATATCAACGGCATTTTCCATAAAGGGCTTGCCACATAAGGC
>NZ_LWGG01001113.1:0-1282 GCF_001635365.1 Oleiphilus sp. HI0128
ATTTTGCCATTTAAGTTGTGCCTTGGAGGGCCGCTGGGAAACGGAAAGCAGTACATGCCCTGGATTCATAATGTTGACGTAACCAGAGCGCTTGAGTATTTATTAGTAAATCAGACGACGCGTGGCGCGGTCAATTTAGTCGCACCTGGTGCCGTAAGAAATAAAGAGTTTTCTATCGCGCTTGCTCGTACATTAAAGAGAATTGCAGTACTTCCTGTTCCGGCATTTATCTTGAAAACCATACTCGGTGAATCATCTATTTTATTGCTTGGAAGTCAGAATGTAGTCCCAAAGAAGCTTCTAGAAAGTGGCTTTCAATTTCAGTATCCTCAGTTAAAGCAAGCCTTGGATGAGATACTTTGACTTTAAATCATGTCATTATGATCTAGTTTTGTGCTTGTCGCGTATACCTTGTAGAACTGTTAAAAATGCATGGCATGTAAGAGGGTGATGGGTATGAAAAAGCATAATGTTATTGTCTCCGACAAGGCTGCTTCTAGCGACGCTATGAAAAGCCGAGGTGAGAAGTCAATTCAAGTAGGTTTGAGTGCCTGTTTGGCGGGTCATGAGGTGCGTTATAATGGCGGTCATACCCAATCTCGTTTATGCCTCAATGTACTTAGTAAGCACTTCGAATTTAAAACCTTCTGCCCAGAAGTTGCTGCTGGGTTTGGAACTCCCAGACCTACCATGAGGCTGACGGGCAACCCGGAATCGCCTCAATTAAATTTTAGCGACGACAATTCTAAAGACTTGACTGATCAGTTAGTGAGTGGTTTTGAGCACAAACTACCAGAAATGGGGAGTTTGGATGGTTATATCCTGATGAGAAACTCGCCTAGTTGCGGCATGGAAAGGGTGAAAGTCTATCAGCCTAATGGTCATGCTCATATGAAGCCAGGGATGGGCGTTTTTGCTCGTGCTTTAAGGGAAAAATATCCGCTAATGCCAATTGAAGAAGAAGGTCGTCTCAATGATGACGTCTTGTATGACAATTTTGTGATGCGCGTTTATGCGTATCATAACTTTCGTAAAGAAGTTTTGGATCAGCCTAGTGTTTTAAAACTAACCAAATTCCATGCGAGCTACAAATACTTATTGATGGCACATAATCAAAAGCAAGCGAAAGCGCTTGGCAGGTTGTTAGCGGGTGACAAGAGCTTAAGTATCGAAATGCTTGCAGGGCGTTATTTTGAGGGTTTTATGCAAACACTCTCTAAACCTGCCAATCGAAGAG
The DNA here is from genome assembly GCF_001635365.1 of Oleiphilus sp. HI0128. Classification (NCBI taxonomy): domain Bacteria; kingdom Pseudomonadati; phylum Pseudomonadota; class Gammaproteobacteria; order Oceanospirillales; family Oleiphilaceae; genus Oleiphilus; species Oleiphilus sp. HI0128. The sequence continues at coordinate 1,238 of NZ_LWGG01001113.1, forward strand.
GGCATACAAATGCCTTATTACATATTCTAGGGTACTTAAAAAGAA
>NZ_LWGG01001114.1:0-1924 GCF_001635365.1 Oleiphilus sp. HI0128
CAGTTCCCAGACGGTGCAGCGGAGCGAGTGATTCGTCAGTTCCGCTATATCGAGAAATAAGGTTGAGGTTAGATACAGGAACATAGAGCTTGGCTTCGTTGGCATACTCAAGCATTAGAAACTCATCGACTTGATCACCCACTTTGATCGTTTCTAAACCGCGATAGCGGCCAACGCCATTATCAATATGTACGACCGGCGCGCCGATGGATAATTCCGTCAGGTTTTTCACCATCATTTCAGAATTATCACTAGATTTCTTACGGCGTCGGCTCTGTACAACTCGCTGGCCGAACAATTCTGTTTCGGTGATAACCTGAAGTGACGCTTCTTGCGAAATAAAGCCGTGCGACAAACTGCCAGTTACTAACTGTACCTGGCTGTCTGTTTGCAGAAAGCTTTGCCAGCTTTGAGTGTCTTCGAATGCGAAGGCGTACTGTGTGAACAACTCGCTTAGTACTTCACGTCTGCCCGCGGTTTCAGCAATGATCAGCGTCTTACCGGCAAAGGCGTCTATTGCCGTTTTAAGCGCACTGAGTGGATCGGTATTTCTGTCATCGACACCTACTTGCCCTAGTACATCAAAAGGTAAGTTTGATTTACCTGCACCTTCACTTAATCTCGCGGTGGATAAGGTTAACCTTGGGTGTTGCTCTAAATCAGAAAATAATTCGTCAGTTGTCAGGAACAGGTTTCTAGGCGGAAGAATAGGGCGCTGGATATCGTGCCTTCGATCTTCGTAACGGCCGTTAATATCGCTCCACACATGATCTAGCAATTCAGGCACGTCACTTGGCGTAATGACAAGTGACTGTTCAGGTAAATAGTCAAACAGTGTTGTCATCTCTTCAAAAAACAGCGGGCTGTAATATTCAACGCCGTGTGGTTTGATTCCGTCTTTGATATCTCGATATAAAGGACAGTTTGATGCCGCATTTGGGAACTGCTCTAACCAACGGTTCCGAAAACTCATGCGGCTTTTATCGTCCCATGGGAATTCGTTTGCAGGTAAAATCTTTAGCGATTTGATCTTATTTTTTGAACGCTGGTTATCCGGGTCGAATGTACGCAGGCTTTCTATCTCATCATCAAACAACTCGATACGAACGGGTTCTTCACTGCCCATAGGGTAAAGGTCAAAGATTGAGCCTCGTATTGCGTACTCGCCATGCTCATAAACGGTATTAACATTTCTGTAGCCAACTTCTTCAAGCATACGGCGGTACTTTTCAAGCTCAAATGTCTGCCCATTCTTTAAAGAAAAGGTGTGCGCGTTCAAAAAGCTTTTTGGTGGCAAACGATGCAATAGCGTATTAAGCGGGATGATAAGTAAGCCGCGCTTAGCAAGAGGAAGCTTGCTGAGAGTTTCCAAACGCTGAGAAATAATATCTTCATGGGGTGAGAATGTATCGTAGGGAAGTGTTTCCCAGTCAGGGAAAACATAAACCTCATGCTTGCCTTCGTTAAAGAATTTAAACGCGCTTTCCATTGCGTAGGCTTGTTGCGAATCTTTAGCGATATATAAACAAAAGCCTTCTATCTCATTAAGTAACTCGTAAAGTGTCGCCGCGCTAGCACCTTGAGGAATGGAGCCCCAGTATTTATGGTCAGCGGGCACTGAAGGAATAAGCGTTGACGAAATAGAAGAGACATTCATGCTAAGTTACTGTTCTCGAATTGGCGGCAGAAATAAGGGGCGAATAATAGCTTTGATCGAGGAATATTGCACCCCGATATAAGCCCTTAGCAAACGAGATACAAAAATCTTTGCTTTGGTTTAACGAAAGCGCTTTCTTTGTGGCATAATTCGCGCCGCTATTAATAGATAGCTGAACCATGACCCAGATCTTGAGGCAATACCTTGTTAGTTACCGCGAATATTACAATGCAGTTTGGCGCAAAGCCGTTATTTGAAAACGTTTCA
>NZ_LWGG01001115.1:0-1457 GCF_001635365.1 Oleiphilus sp. HI0128
GATTATGATCAGCGTAAGGAAAAGGTTCGTCAGGGTGTGACGGCTGCTGCTGAAGGTATTGGTGGTGTGGCTGTGATTGATGAAGACTTGTTGGACGAAGTCGCGTCTCTAAATGAGTGGCCCGTACCTTTAGTCGGCCGCTTCGACGAGCGCTTTTTGGAGGTGCCGACAGAAGCACTGATTTCTTCGATGAAAGAGCATCAGAAGTATTTCCATGCTTTGGATAAGAATGGCGAGATGCTACCAAACTTCATCACGCTAGCGAATATCGAAAGTAAGGACCCTCAGCAGGTAATTCAGGGTAACGAGCGTGTTATTCGTCCTCGCCTGGCAGACGCGGCCTTCTTCTTTGAAACGGATAAGAAGTCCACTTTGGCCTCGCGTCGTGAGCAGTTAAAGAAAATTGTCTTCCAGAGTAAATTGGGAACGGTTTACGATAAAACTGAACGTGTATCAAAGCTAGCTGCGAAGATTGGCGCAGCAATTGGTGGCAATGCGTCCGATGCAGAGCGTGCAGGAGAGCTAGCTAAATCTGACCTGGTGACAGAAATGGTTCTAGAGTTCTCTGATTTACAGGGAACCATGGGTTATCATTATGCTGTGCACGATGGAGAATCTAAAGAAGTTGCTTTAGCGTTGAATGAGCAGTACATGCCTAAGTTTGCGGGCGACAGCTTGCCGACCACAAAAACGGGTTGTGCACTTTCTATTGCTGAGAAACTTGATTCACTGGTTGGTCTATTTGGTATCAATCAGCCTCCAACGGGTACTAAAGACCCATTTGCCTTGCGCCGTGCTTCTTTAGGTGTGCTTCGAATCATTGTTGAAGAGCAATTGGATCTTGATCTGGTTGACCTAATTAATTGGTCGCTAGAGCAATACGAAGGCTTGGAAAACAATAGTGTCCAAGAAGACTTATTGAACTACATGTTGGAACGTTTCCGTGCCTGGTATCAGGATGAAAATGTATCTGCTGAAGTCTTCTTAGCGGTTAACGCTCGTAGGCCTACACGTCCGGTCGACTTTGATCAGCGCATCAAAGCGGTTAGCAACTTTTTGGGCCTCGAAGCGGCTTCAGCCTTATCGGCAGCCAATAAGCGTGTTTCCAATATTCTGGCGAAGAATAAGGGCGAGTTGGCAGATCAGGTCGACCAGAGTAAGCTGATTGAGCAAGCTGAAAAGGATTTGGCAGCTCAGGTAGATAGCCTAGCAAAAACTGTAACGCCATTGTTTGACCAAGGTAACTACCAAGCTGCTTTGACTGAGCTATCAAGTCTTCAAAAAGTTGTTGACCAGTTCTTTGAAGATGTCATGGTTATGGCCGATGATGAAGCGTTGAAGAATAATCGCTTAGCCTTGTTGAGTCAGCTGCGCGAGCTATTCCTGCGAGTGGCAGATATTTCGCTGCTTTCTAAGTAGCACCTAAGCACTAAGTTAGGCTTTCCCTTCTTGCTAGC
>NZ_LWGG01001116.1:0-1595 GCF_001635365.1 Oleiphilus sp. HI0128
GTTCATTGAGATTAGCCGCGATGTTGAGGCCACTTAAGTCTGGCGCTTCCATACTAGCCTTATTTATCGAAACCTCTCCAAATGAAAATTTACCATCCACAAACAATAATTCGGTGTTGAGCGCCTGACTATTATCCAAGTTCAGTTTAGACAATACCAACATCTGCGAAGGTTTGAGTTTTAGACGAGTAATGAAATCCTCTCGTTGATCAACATGTTTCGCCAAGGGCCAAGGCCAGTCGCGCGTCAAGCCTTTTAAATTACTTCGAATATCAACAAAAGGCTCAGACTCCTTATGATTTGGGAGGTATAGTTCAGCGAGGTAATCGAAGCTTCCACCCAAAAACGCCGTAGTTTGATAGCCAAAAAAGTCGAAAACCTGTTCGATATCGGTATTACCTGCCAGGCTTATATTCGTTTGTGAGAGGTCTCTAAATTCATTACTTTCAAGATCAGTAAGCAGATAATCGTATGTAGCTGGATCAAAAGAAGTAGAAATATTTAGCAATGCAGGCTTCCCGAAAGCAATAACCTCTACGTCATTAGCTGTTACGCCCTTATCTTCTGTAACGTCGAGGACACCTGTCACGCGGTCAAAACTGATTCCAGAATCGGGATGATGAAGCTTAACCCCTTCTAAAGTCGAGCGAATAAGATAAGCAAGCTCAGCGCCGTCATCTCCTTCGGATACGGGTATATCCAAGAGTACGTCAACATCAAAGTCACCTTCGAACACTAACTGCTCTGCAACAGCTTCAGTATGTTCAGAGATTGGTGACTCAGCCAACCAATACTGTAAGTTTTCAGATGTAGCCTTTGTACTGCTTTCTATTCTAAGTATTGAGCTGGCTGCCCCTTCAGGCTCAAGCATTGTAGCTCGAACTTCATTTAGCTTTGTGTCGACAATTTTGGCCTCAGGAGCAATAACCAGCAACTGACCATTTTGAAGTGAGATATTCGCGTTTAGTTGCTCAGCAGGCGGCCAATTCCTGTCAAAGTCGAGCACCAGGTTTTCAGTATTCAGGTCGATGCTAGAAGTAAAGCTGTTGTCTGCAGTAATAGTTTCAACTGATCCGTGCCCCAGGTAAACTCCTGAAACAACGGTACCGGACCTTAAGGCATCGACTAACCAATCATGTAGACCTGAACCAACAATATAGTAAGGCACAAAAGACGGAGCGCTGGGAGCACTAAGATCTTGAAGAGCAATGGCTAAATCCAAGTAATCTTCATCGCCCTCTCCGTTTAGCCTTATAGAAAAATCACCATATACCAAACCTCCGTCTTGTTGCACCAAGCGCAAGCCATCAGAATAAACGTCTACGCCGTCTTCTTGAATATCCCACGCAACGTAACCATCAGCCTTTGCCATCGTCCAAGGCTCAAGAAATAATTCCGGGAAACCCAGCTCAAAGTCATGACTTGAAAAGTTTACGAAGCCTCCCTGATTATCAGCAAATACATATCCATTGATACCCATCCCGGAGGGTGTTCCTTCATAAGCATCTAGAGAGACCTGATCAAGCTCAGCTTCAAAGGTAAATGATGAGGCGTCTTTTTGATGTTCGATATTGATCCAGGCGTTTTTTAGTTGC
>NZ_LWGG01001117.1:0-1073 GCF_001635365.1 Oleiphilus sp. HI0128
ACATCTTCGTTTGGATAATCCCGCGAAGCACGTGGAGAGCAGCTTTGCACCTTACCTGCTAAGTCATGACGATCATGTTCATCATCAGCATTCCAGTGGTTCTCAAGACCATGAGGAGCTTGCTACTGAGCATGCATTTGAGTCTTTGTGTGAAGCTTGTCTGATTGTTTCTTCCCTTACTGGCTGTGTACCGAGTGATGTCTTTTCCGGTTTAGTCTCTGTAGGCCTTAGCTATAAACGGCCCGGTCAGCAGGATGAATCAAACCATACACACCTTAGCTTTCTCGCTAGAGCGCCACCTTTTAAGGCTTAGTTTTTATTTCTAAAGTCTTATTATTTTATTGTGCGTCAGCACAGCGTTTTAATGTGGAGTTATGTATGAAGAACTACCTGGTTCAGTGTTTATTTGTTTGTTTAGTTATTTCCCTTTCTAGTCGTGTAGCGATTGCCTTTGAAGAAGAGCATGAAGCCCATGAACATGGTCATGCAACATTGACGGTGGTTCAGGAAAAGGACGAGTTGCAGATGGTGTTTAAGTCACCTGCGATGAATATTGTTGGTTTTGAACACCAGCCTAATACCGCTGAACAGAAGGCAAAAGTCGAAGCAGCTGAGGGCATTCTTAAAGATGCTAAGCGCTTATTTCAATTGAGCTCGAGTGCTGGTTGCGAATTGGAGCATGTAACGGTTTCTTCTGCGCTATTGTCAGGAGCGCATAAGGGGCATTATGACGAGCATCATGAGGACCACGATGACGAGCATCACGATGAACATGATGATCACCACGAAGCATCACATAGTGAGTTTGAAGCTGAGTATCATTTCGAGTGTAAAAATATCGCGGCACTGAAAGATGTAAAGGTTAGCTTGTTTGAACTCTTCAATTCTCTTCAGGAGGTTGAAGCACAGGTTATTTCAAGCGCAGGTCAGAGCTTACAGGAGCTTGATCACCGTAAAACGAGTATTACGTTCTAATATGGATGCTAAACAAGTACTGTTGAAAGTAGACAACTTACGCTTCCGCTGGCCTTCGGGCCAGCGGGATGTTCTCGATATCCCCAAGTTTGAAGTGC
>NZ_LWGG01001118.1:0-1716 GCF_001635365.1 Oleiphilus sp. HI0128
GCGAGTGCTTGGCCATGATCAAGCGGCAATAACTGGATCGCCGGATTATCATATAAGGCTTGAAGATAAGGTGCGCTAAGTGGCGCAACAAAAAATGCCAGGTCGAGATTGCCCGAGAGTAGGGCTTCGGAAGCGGCTTTGCCGCCCAAGAATGCTTCGGGAGCTGTATTATTACTGAGGGCTGGCGCAGCGCTAATCTCTGCTAATTGCTCAACTACAGCTCGAGTACCGCTACCTTGTGCACCCAGTGCAACGCGTTTCCCTGTCCATGAAAACGGGTTGCCGTTGACTTGGGCTTCAACTCTGGCGAAGGCTAAGAGCGGCTCTGGAAAGACGGCTGCCAATGCGTTGATATTGGGGTTGCTTGATTTAATGCCGCCTTGGATCAGGGCGATGTCTACCGTGCTATTCGTGGCATCAATCAGTTTACTATTTTCGCGTGAACCAGCGGTTTCGACTATCTCTAATTGAAGACCATCCTCAGCTAAAATTTCTCGGTATTGTTGCGCTATTTGATAATAGGCACTACCTTCTACTCCCGCTGCTATTCGTAGCTGGTCTGGTGGAACCAGGCGCAGGCCAAGCACTAGGCCATAGAGCGTCGCGATGATCGCTAATGTAGCCACCACATAGCTTAATACATTTGAAAGACTTGGGAGTTTCAAGGATCTTTTCATATCAATAAATCTCTATTTGGCTTGTCATTAGGAAAACTGCACAGCGAGCTTCCCCGTGATGACGAGTTTATTGTCCTTGTTGAAATTTTGCGAGCGCTTCACCCATTGCCTTGTGAACGGCATTGATGCCCTGAAGAGGGCGCAGCATGACTTTGAATTCAGTTATTTGATCATCTTCGTTCCAGGTGATCATGTCGACACCATTGACGGTTTTGCCGTCAATAAGGGTTTCGAATTCGAGCACGGCAAAATGGTCGTTGTAAACTTCTTGAATATATTTGAAGTGTTCATTCGCAATCGTTTGCATTGCGCCCATTAGGTATAGTTTTGTAATGGCTTTGCCTCTTTGCGGAGTATGAACTACCGGAGAAAACATCGTGGCGTTATCAGCCAATAAATTGTCTAGAGCATTGATATCTCGTGTTTTCACAACAGTATGCCAGTTCTGAATAACTTTAGGAGCCATGATCTTTACCGTAATTATTGATAGTCAAAAAGGTGTTCTGAAGCGCTAATGTATCAAAGAAAATGGGACTAATGCGAATCTAATAACGGAAAACGGTAAAGACTAAATGTTTACTCCTGAAGCAGCATGTTGACTTCTTTCTCGAGGTAACGAATAAACCCCGTGTTAAACCCCTGATGAGCAATGCGAATATAACCTTCTCGATCTATCAAAAATGATGTAGGCATGGTGAGTAGCTCGTAAGCCTGTTGGGATTTCCCACTTCGTTCTTCCAGTACCGGAAAATCCACTGGGTACTGTTCAAGAAAACGCATCGCTTCTTCAGTGGTGACGTCAACATTGACAGCAAGAATTTCAAAGTCTTTACCGTTTTGTTTACTGTGCAGGCGCTTGCGAAGTTGATTATATTCGGGCATCGACTGACGGCATGGACCACACCATGAGGCCCAAAAATCTACCAGTACCACTTTGCCTTTATAGTCACTCAGATTGACGGTGCTCTTCTCATGTATATCAGGTAAAGAGAAGAGGGGGGCTTTGTTATATTTTGCGTCTTTTAAGTCTGCAGAGACC
>NZ_LWGG01001119.1:0-18691 GCF_001635365.1 Oleiphilus sp. HI0128
GAAGGCTTCTCTGATACCTTGAAGACCGCAATCGATGCAGTTATTGCTAAAGGCATTATCGTAATTGCTGCAGCGGGGAATGAGTCGAGTAGCGAAAAGTTTTATCCGGCTGCATTTGACGGTGTGACGGCAGTGAGTTCGGTGACGTCAGAGTTAGCCTTATCCGGTTTTTCTAACTACGGAACATACATTGATGTGGCAGCGCCCGGCGGCTCTTCCAACGAGCAATCTACGATTGAAGGTCAGCAAGGTATTATCAGTACTGTCTCTGGGGCGGGATATAGTGAGTACCTAGGAACCTCAATGGCCGCCCCCCATGTTTCAGGTGTGGCTGCGCTAATGAAGTCGGTAGATCCTGATCTCAATGCTTCAAGTTTTAGCTACGCATTAGAGAACGGCCTCATCACTGACTTGATTGGTGGTTCATCCAGTTTCGGCAATGGCCTAATTAATGCGCATAAAGCCGTTGCATGGGCATCTGGAAGCAACGATATACCTGACTCCTTGTATTACTTTCCGCAATCGTTCTCTTTCTTTAATGATGCTGTCAATGCAAAGCTATATTTGTCTAACCCAGGCAATGGTAGCGTTATTGTCTCCGGTATTACACCAAGTGAAGCTGACGCCAGTTGGTTAGATGTTCGTCAGGATGATACAGATTCCAATGGTTTAGGGATCTATACGGTAGAAATTAATAGTGCAGCGATTCCAGTAAACACCTTTAAGAAAGGTAGTTTGATCATAGAATATCAAATAAATGATGGTGCGGTGCAAACTGCATCGCTTGATGTAATCGCATCGAATACTATTTCTGGTAACGAATCGGTCGGTAATCTTTATATATCGCTTATTGCCTTAGATGAGGTTTTGAACGCTTTGCCAGAAGAACCTATTTTTGCTACATCTACCGTGGCAGGATCTTTGTCTGACGGTGTATACAGCTATCGCTTTGAGAATATCCCGGTCGGCGAGTATTTTGTTAGAGCAAGTACCAATAATGATGGCGATGAGCGCTCATTTGACGATGGAGAAGCAAAAGGAATCTATCCGAATTACTACTCGTTCGAGACCTTAAACGCAAATCGGGAAGTGATCAGTGGCATTGACTTTAGTGTTCAGTTCTTTGAATCAAATATCGAGGCTCTCGATGTGCTTGAGATTGGTGCGAGTCACTACCCCTTAGACTTAAGTGAAGACTAGGTATTGGCAGCCTCTCTATTCTCGGTTAAGCTTCACTAAATAAAATCCCTCCTCATTAATAGCAGCATAAGAAGTATATGGCAGACAATAACTCATCTCCGAAGCAATATAACGCCGACTCAATCGAAGTACTAAGTGGTTTGGACCCGGTTAAGAAAAGACCGGGGATGTATACTGAAACCACTCGGCCCAATCACCTTGCTCAGGAAGTAATCGATAACAGTGTCGATGAAGCGCTTGCGGGTCACGCCAGTAAAATTGATGTTGTATTGTATGAAGATGGTTCTTTGTCAGTTGCCGATAACGGGCGCGGGATGCCCGTAGATATTCACTCTGAAGAAGGTGTACCAGGGGTAGAACTAATCTTAAGTAAGCTACATGCTGGCGGTAAGTTCTCCAATGAAAACTACAACTTCTCGGGCGGTCTACACGGCGTTGGTGTATCGGTTGTAAACGCTTTGACTACCAAGCTTGAAATTTTGATCAAGCGCGATGGAAAGCTACATAAGATAGCCTTTGCTGACGGTTTTAAAACTGAAGACTTACATGTGATTGATTCGGTGGGTAAGCGTAATACGGGAACGGAGTTACGCTTTTGGCCTGATGCACAATACTTTGATACGGTGAAGTTCTCAGTTAGTCGTTTACGCCACATTCTTCGTGCCAAGGCCGTATTGTGTCCTGGTCTGGCAGTTACTTTTACTAATAAACAGACCGATGAAAAAGACGAATGGCACTTCCAGGATGGCTTAAAAGACTACCTATTGTCGGCAACTAACGGTCTAGAAACTTGCCCCTCAGCCCCTTTTAGTGGATCAATGGCCGGTAATACCGAAGCTGTAGACTGGGCCATACAATGGTTAGTTGAAGGTGGTGAGATAACTCAGGAGAGCTACGTTAACTTGATACCTACTGCTCAAGGTGGAACGCATGTTAACGGCTTTCGTACCGGCTGCTTGGAAGCGATGAGAGAGTTTTGTGAGTTCAGAAACCTCCTTCCGCGTGGTATCAAACTGAGCTCTGAAGATATATGGGACAAGAGCTGTTTTGTTCTATCAGCCAAGCTTCAAGACCCTCAATTTTCCGGACAGACTAAAGAGCGCCTATCTTCGCGTGAAGCTGCCGCCTTTATTTCCGGTGTCGTCAAAGACTCCTTCAGTTTGTGGCTTAATCAGCATACTGATGATGCTGAAAAGTTAGCAGAGCTGTGTATCAGTAATGCTCAGAAGCGCCTAAAAGCAGCGAAGAAAGTTGTTCGTAAGAAAGTGACCTCCGGCCCGGCATTGCCTGGTAAGCTTGCTGATTGCTCTGGTGTAGAGACTATGAACTCCGAGTTGTTTCTAGTAGAGGGTGACTCGGCTGGTGGCTCAGCCAAACAGGCGCGTGACCGTGAATATCAAGCGATTATGCCGCTCAGAGGTAAGATCCTAAACACATGGGAAGTAGACTCTGGTCAGATTTTAGCCTCACAAGAAGTGCATGATATCGCAGTAGCCTTGGGGGTCGATCCAAATTCAGAGGACTTAGAAGGCCTACGTTACGGTAAAGTTTGTATCTTGGCAGATGCTGATTCAGATGGTCTTCATATCGCAACCTTACTTTGCGCTTTGTTTGTTAAACACTTTAGAACTTTGGTCGAACGTGGTCACGTGTTCGTTGCGATGCCACCATTATATCGAATTGATATCGGTAAAGAGGTTTATTACGCGTTAGACGAAGCTGAACGAAAGGGTATTCTTGACCGTATCGAAGCGGAAAAGAAAAGGGGAAAAATAAACGTCCAGCGCTTCAAAGGGCTAGGTGAAATGAACCCGCTTCAGCTGCGTGAAACAACAATGGCCCGTGACACTCGCCGCCTAGTGCAACTTACCATTGATGATCATGACCTCACCAACGAGAACATGGATATGTTATTGGGTAAAAAACGTGCCGCAGATCGTAAAGCCTGGTTAGAAGAGAAGGGCGATCTAGCTGAGATTTGATCTTAAATATTGGCCAAATAGCTTATCGGCTTAAAGCCATTCAAGTTCGTCAAGCGCTTTACGCGCTTCTGCAAGACTGCAATTAGTTTCAGCAACGAGCTGATTAACTGTAATCGCCGGTGCTTGGCGCGCAATGGTGACTAACTGTTCATGTGAGTGCGTCTTTTCTTGTTGCGCGAGCAACTTGGCAATCCATAGCCAGCTTGGCTCATCTGAGTTGTATAGTTCGTTGACAACCGTTTTCTTATCTTGATAAGACAGCTCTAGCTTCCAATTACGTGATCGACCTTTTCTAGTGAGTTTTCCTCCATTCTTTTTCAATAGAGCTTTTAATTGATCCGTATGTTTTGTGCGTCTTACTAAGCTGTTTAGTGTTATTTCTATATGAGTGTTCATATTGAGCTTGTGTACAAAACCTGTACTAACTTTTAAGGTGGTATAAATGTCACGAAAATGTCGACAGCTTTGTTTTCTAAAAATGTTTAGATATTCCATTATTGATTTTTAGATAGTCATAGTGACTATCATATCAAAAACTCGTTGCGGTCAATATTAAGCGTCAGGCAGAACGTACTATTAGATTTCCCTGAATAGTAACGATAAAAGCAAGCTCTTTGGCGAGTCAAATTTATACAGCGGGCGTATGGCTATGGGTGTGCCTTATTTATCGAAAAAAGCGCTAACCAATGTCAGGGGGCGTTAGGAAAAGGGTACTGCAGGGTAGATTGCAGTACCGTAAAGACTTAGTTTTACCTTGATGTGCAGTTACCCCACTTACACTCAATCAATACGTAAGAGTCATCAGCGCAAACGGCTTCGAATATTTCTAAGGGCCAGTTCGATTTGAGTGTCGTAATTTCAGCTCCAGGGCAGATGGTACGATGCGCCAGCCTGCGTGCATTCATGCTACTTCTAGAGAAGGAGACACCGGTCTTATTGACGATTTTTGCCTGTTCCAGCTCTAAGTCCTGACCGCGTGTCTTTTTGTCTTGCATTAATTTGAGGAGCAATCCGTAGCGCTCATTGTTCTCGCTAAGGTCACGTTCACCATCTCGATAGGAGGTCATTAACTCAATGCAGCCACTTTCTTCTAGACCATTTTCGATTACTTGTTTAGCTTGCTTTTCTGCGGCTTGAACAATGTCGAAATTTAGACCCATTGCGTATCTAGCTCCGGTTTCCTGACGGTCGCCGGTTAGTTTGATTAGGTTGTAAGAAAAACCGTAATCAGCGGCTTCAACGACAACGCCGTTTCTTTCCCACCACTCCTTTTTAGCACGCCAAACTTGCTGTTCTGAGCGCTTACTTAGGTTTGTGCAGTGATCAGCAAGCTTTCTAAAGGTGACATCTTCAACCAGGGTCTGGAAAATGGCTTGTTCTTGTGGCTTTCGAGTAGGCCCCGAACAGGCTGCAATGAAAAAGGCTAGAATTATGACACTGGTACGTAAAAGCACGCTGTACTCCTGAGATCTGTTGGCAACTGGCAATGAATTAGTTCAGAAATTTTTCTGAACTGATCAATTAAGTGTAATGCTAAACGCGAGAATGTAAATGTCGAATGCTTAGTTATGTTCGCAATGTTAGAGATGTACGATCGTTTAGGTATCTTGGCTTATTCAGGTACAGAAGATCGTTTTGATTTGAGCAGGTTAACTATGTTTTCCCGATACAGCATTAAGAGTGAAATAACGAAGAATAAAGCATGAACAGCCCACATTCCGATAGCCGGTGGTAGATCGCCTTTTTCAACTTTACTGCGCGCTGTCATCAATAACCCGAGATAGGCTACATAGATTAGCATTGCTGGGAATAGGTGGACAAAGCGACCCTGTCTGGGGTTAACCTTGCTGAAGGCAACCGCTAGCAAGCAAACGATAGGTGCTAGGAAGGGGAGTGAAAGCCGCCACTGAAGTTCGGCCGCTGAAGCGTTGTCTTGGGCGCTCAACAACTGACTGGTCGGCCGAGCAGCTATCTTATAAGATTTCGCTTCTTTCACTGTTTGGTCATCAATTCTTACACCCAGCATATCAAACTGCATGACTTTAAATGCATTCTCTCCAGGGCTACCAAGATAGCGCGTGCCATTGTGGAGTAGTAGAAACTTTTCACCTGTTGTTTCATTGGTATTCATTACGCCATATTCAGCGTAAGTTTGTGACTGCCTCTCGGTTTCCGCAATATATACACCAAATAGCGTTTTTTTATCGTCGCTAATAGACTCTACATAGGTGACTCTTCCTTGGGAACGCTGCTCTTGAAAGCGTCCTGCAAATAATAATTCAAACTCTGATAGATTTGCGCTCTCGGTTAACAAGTCTTTTGCTTTCTGAAAACCCCATGGTGTTGCGTATAGGCTGGTTGTACCGACGAAAATTGCGATAAGTACAGAGAGGCTAAGAGACATTTTCAGTAGACGGTTTCGGCTCATGCCGCAGGAGTGCAAAACGGTCATTTCGCTTTCAAGGTACATGCGCCCATAAGCGAGCAAAATACCAATATAGAACCCTAGAGGTAAAATGACTTGTAGAAACTCCGGTAGGCGATAGGCCATAACGGGAAACAAAACATCAGCTGAAAGCCGTCCTGATGCAACTTTATCCAGGTAGCGTATAAAGCGGCCACTCATAAATACCAACAGCAGAATAAATGTTACTGACAGCATTGAGACGAATACTTGTCGCGCTAAATACCTAAAGATTATCAAGTGTGACCCTTTCACTCGTAAAATTATTAAAGCCGCCCGATTGGAACGTCGATTTGTATAGTGTGGCAGCAGCTAAATTTGCTTCACCTAGTAAAATCGAGGCAAGTGTACCACGATAAGTAAAATGGTTGCAGCGGGTAGCACTTAGTTAGCATGATCGAAAGGCATAATCGATAAGATTTGTTTCGATTGGCCAGGAAGGATGGATGGAGGTAGTTGATAATCACCAATTGCATAACGATGAAGCGCTAGGACCTGGTTTCGAAAGCGTCCAAACATACGTTTTATTTGATGGTACCGGCCTTCTTGTAGGCTTAGTTCTGCTTCAAACTCAGAAAGAATCTTAAGTTCGACAGGGCGAGTATGAATGTTTTCGTAAGCGAAGTGCATGCCTTCAGCAAAGGCTTTTATATATTCATGGCTTATAGGCTTGGCCAGTCGAACACGATATCTTTTAAGTACTCCGCAATTAGCATCGCTTAGTTGTCTTGACCATTCTCCGTCATTTGTAAGCAATACAAGGCCGGTAGAGTTTAAATCAAGACGACCGGCTATATGCAATTGATCCTTAAAATCGTAAGGAAGTAAGTCAATCACAGTTTTGTGTTGCTTATCCTTGGTTGCGCATACAACGCCCTTAGGCTTATTGAGCATTAGGTAAAGTGCATGATTATTCTGTATATCTGTTTTATCAACCGTGACGCGAGTGAATTGTTTAATCGGTAAACTGGCGAATGAAGCAGGAACATCATTAACTAGGACTCTTCTTTGCGCAATGAGAGTTTGAACTTCTCTTTTGCTAATCGAAAGTTTTTTGCTTACTAGGCGATCAAGGCGAGTTGCTGAGTATCCCATAGTTAAATGCCCGGTCATTTATATAGCTGTTTCGCCGGGCACTTTACAGAACTTTATAGAAAAATTAAACAGATCTTACGCAGCGCTCAGCTTACTCTTGGATGACTTTGTTTTAGGTGAAATAACCTGTATCTCGGCAGTTCCTGGTTTGGCAGTGTTTAACAAACTAGCAAACTTGTTTTTAATAGAGGCCAAACCAGGTACTTTTTCAGTAATTTTTTCGCTTACCTTTTCGGGAAGAGAGTGTTCTACCAAGCGCCTGGCAACGGTACCTAACATTGGCACCATTTTCCCTTTAGCATAAGGAACGCCATAGCGCTCGCAGATATTCTGGACTTTTGGGCCAAGCTCTCGATAACGCCACGCTGGCAGGTCTGGGTAGAGATGGTGCTCTATCTGGTGACTCAAATGCCCACTCATAATGTGAGTTAAAAGGCCCCCTTCAAAATTGCTGGAACCAAGAATTTGGCGTAGATACCACTGTCCCTTTGTCTCTGCCTCCATTTCCTTTTCAGTGAAGGTGAAATTGCCATCAGGTAGATGACCGCAGTAAATAACAGCAAAAGCCCACACGTTTCTAATTACTTGGGCGCTTACATTTCCGGCAAGAACCTTTGGTGCTAGTGGCCCGGCAAGTGCGGGGTAGAAGACATACTCCTTGAGGCCTTTCTTGCTTGCTTTGGCGACAAATTCTTTAAGTTCCTGAAATACTTCCGGAAGAGGCAGTAGGTCATCGTGTTCTGCCTGACGTAACCATTTTGGTAGCAAGTACTGAGTAAGCTGAAGATCATACAGGCTTACCGAAAACTCAAATGCCAATGCATTGGCGACATTGAATGGAACCTGTAGCAAGTGAATCGGTTTCCATTCAATATCTTCAGAAAAACGGTATAGACCAAAGCCGTAATCGGTATCTTTACCTATTACGTTGGTATATGCGTGGTGGTGATGGTTATGTGCTCGTTTCCAGTTTTTAGCGGTGCCAGTCATCGTCCACTCATAGTCAGAGTTATACGTTTCATCGCCCATGAAATCATATTGACCGTGAATAACGTTGTGGCCTATCTCCATATTTTCGAGAATATGTGCTGCGCTCAAGCTGGCGACACCCAGGGCCCAGCTAACCGGTTCGATACTAAAATGAATCAATAGGCGACCTGATATTTCCAAATAACGCTGTATGTCGACAATTTGTTGAAAATAGTCGATATCTTCTTTTCCTAGCTTTGACTCGATAGAGTAGCGTAACTCGTCCAGTTCTTTTTGGAAGTCATTGATTTGCTGAGGGCTTAAATCTGGCTTATCGCTACTTTTAAACGCTGTTTTAATATCGACCAGTGTTTTTTTTGTACTTTCTTGAACCTTGCTTTGATTGCTCATAAAACTGTCCTATAACTCGATGTGAGTTGCTGTTTTCGCAACGGATATGCAGGGAAGGATGTAGTCATTATCTTTTGTCGACTCTTCCCCGGTTGCTAGATTGACGGTAGTGCCTGAAACTTTCTTGCAGCGGCAGGTTCGGCAGATTCCGGTGCGGCATGCTGATTTAGGCTTCAAACCGGCCGCTTCAGCTTCCTGCAATATTGTTCTTGCTGGGCTTGATACGACTGATGCATCTAAGGAGTCGAATTGAAGCTCGCTCGAGTAGCCTAATGTACTGGCATCAGCCAGGTCTGAAGTGAAGTTCTCTAGATGGATTTTTGAAGGGGCTATGCTTAGCTGCTCAAATATTTCCATAGATGCCTTCATAAAACCTTGGGGGCCACACATGTAGATGTCGCGACTTGATAAGTCAGGAACGAGTGATTGAAGTTGTGAACTATTTATTAGGCCGCTTTTCTTTCCGCGTGAGCCAGTTTCTAGCACAAACTGACTATTAATATTTGAGCGACTGCTTGTTAACTCTTCAATCTCTTTTTTAAAAATAAGATCTTTGGCTGACTTAGCGTAATTTATAAACACAATATCACTGCGGTTACCTGTTTTTGACAGGTAGCGAAGCATTGACATGACGGGAGTTATGCCGCTTCCTGCAGAGAGAAAAAGAATCTTTCCTGGAGGGTGGTAGGGTAATACAAATTGTCCCTGCGCCTTACTGACATTGATTTCGTCTCCAACTTTAAGCTGTGAGAATAGCCAGTTTGAAGCTAATCCTTTTTCTATGCACTTAACCGTAATGGCGTACTCGTTTTGTTGTGCATGATCAAAGCCTAGCTCTGGCTGTGAAGACAAGGTGTATGTTCTTTCAACGGTTTCGCCTTTATTGTCGAACTTTATATTAATATGAGAGCCAGCGCTGTGATGATTTAAAGACTGTTTAGTTTTGAAGTAATAACTTTTGGTATCGTGTGTCTCTTTGACTATCCGGCTAATGCGTGCATTAATGGTAGGGGAGCGTTCATCAATAACTTCGCTCGCTCGTTTGTTTAGTCCAGCAGTGCTCTTGAAAAGATCTGCTACTTTCCGAGGCAGTTGCTTTAAAGACGCAACATCATTGAATGGTCGTTTCTGGCTGAGTGTGTCCATAATTTTCCTCGAGAGTGGTAGTAATTTAGGAGAACAGTTGTACTCTTAGATATAGACGTTATAGAAGGGGGTGTTGTTTGTCAATATAAACTTACAGGTGTACTCTGGAGTTTGATGTATGTCAGTTTATTGAAGGGGGGAGTTTTATAGGTGTAGAGTGGTGGCATTAGCAAGTCTATAAAAAATTCTTATAGCATTAGCTGTTGATTAATAGGTGTACCCAGATGCTGGCAGCGTAGCCGAGCGCGATGACTGGCGTCCATCTTAAATGGCTGAAGAAGGTATACTTTCCCCGAGCCTGGCCCATTAGAGCGACACCTGCGGCCGAACCGATTGATAACAGGCTGCCGCCAACACCGGCGGTCAGTGTGACCAATAGCCACTGTACGTGTGGCATGTCAGGGTTCATTGTTAGAATGGCGTACATCACCGGGATATTGTCAATTAAAGCAGATAAGACACCCACCATGATATTAGCGTTTGTTGCGCCAAATTCACCGTAGATATACTCAGAGCTAATTCCAAGGTAGCCAAGGAATCCCAGGCCTCCAACAGCCATTATGACGCCATAAAAAAAGAATAGCGTGTCCCACTCAGCATGGGCGATTTTAGAGAATACATCAAAGTCATAAGGGTCTTGGTTCGCGCCGGGAGGGTACTCAGAGCCGTGGTTCCAGGATTTGGACTTTTGGTTGAGGAAGTAACCGTAGAATTTAAGGTAGGCAAGGCCTGTGAGCATGCCAAATACCGGTGGGATGTGTAAGACGCTATGAAAGGTGACAGCCGTCGCAATAGTTAGGATAAATAAAATAGCTATAGGAACTCCACCAAACTTAACCGGGCGAGCATTTCCTTCAGGGTCATCGGGTGTGCCTTTATGGATTGCAAAGTGCATGATGCTTGCGGGAACTAAAAAGTTGACCAAGGAGGGGAGAAAGAGTGCAAAAAAATCGCTGAATTCGATAATACCTTTTTGCCAGACCATTAGCGTGGTGATGTCGCCGAAGGGGCTGAATGCGCCACCGGCATTTGCTGCGACAACAATGTTAACGCAGCTGACCGAGACGAAGTTAGACTTACCATTTGCGACAGCGATAACGACGGCGCAAAGTATAAGTGCGGTAGTTAGATTGTCTGCGATCGGTGAAATTACGAACGCCAGGAAACCTGTGAACCAGAAAAGTTGGCGATAACTAAAACCTTTTGATATTAGCCAGTAACGTAAATCATCAAACAACCCTCTCTCTACCATGGCATTAATATAGGTCATGGCGACAAGTAAGAAGAAAAATAGCTCACTATATTCAAGGAAGTTATGCCGGATTGCAGGCTCAATTAATTCGCTATCACCAGAGCGGTGGTACGCAAAAGCAATAATAATCCATATCAGAGAGGCGGCTAGAAGAACTGGTTTGGACTTTCGCAGGTGTATTTTTTCTTCAAGTACGACAAAAACATAAGCGAGACAGAAGACGCTTAATGCCAGATAGCCAGTCCATGACGAGCTTAAATCATAGGGCTTAATCAGTTGTGGCTCACTATGCGCATTGGTAGCGAGTAGCGTGCAAGCGATTACTAATACAAAGCGTAAGCCTGGCATGATTATGGGTAGAGGCTTGAGCATAGTGCTTCAAATCATTGTTGTTTTTGGATAGTTGATGATAAACAACTTTATCTCGTTTTGACCAGTGTCTCTAAGGCTTAATATGTGCGTATGGGGGCTAATTAGACGATTCTAGACGTAAATCAATTTGGGGAAGGGAATTCTAGGCAAGGTTTATAGAGACGGCTAGCCAGAAGCGAAAGGTTCTGGCTAGTTTGGGCGTCGCGATGTGTCGCTCTATTTACCGCACTCATCCTCTAGGCGGCTGATAGTTTCCATCATGTCAAGCCGACAACTGAGCATTAGCTCTTCAAGGTCGTCTTTACTAAGGTCTTTTGTTTCAATGGGTGGAAGTATTTCGATAATCGCCTGACCATTCGTGCGGTTGTTGAGACTAAAACCTTTTAAGTAAGGGCTTGTACATACGGGAACAATAGGAACGCCTGCGTTGATGGCCGTTACAAATGCGCCTTTTTTAAATGGAAGCATGTTCTTGCCACGATTACGTGTGCCTTCTGCAAAAAACCAAATATTGGTTTTCTTTTCAGTGAGGGCTGTTTTGGTAATCTCCATTGCTTCCATCGCTTTTTTAGGGTTACCTCGGTCAACTAACACGTTGCCAGCTAGCCAGTAAAGCTGGCCAAAAAATGGAATCCATTTAAGGCTTTTTTTACCCAAGCTGACTGTGCGTGGCGGCACGGAATATCCAGTTACAAATAAGTCCCAGTTGCTTTGGTGATTGGCTACCACGATAAAAGGACGATCGCTTGGATAATTATGGGCGTTAACCAATTTTGGCTTAATACCAATAATAGGCAGGCCGAAAAACGCAAATGTCTGTGCGCACCAGCGGCTGTTAGTCGGGTGAAAGGGGCGAATAATTCCGTAAAGAAGGCCGAGAGCGCAACTGATGACAAAGTGAATAGATAATAAGGAATAACGAATAAAACGAATCATTAGACTCTCAGTGCAAGTAATTAAAGTTTGAGTACAAGTGTACGCTATTGGGCGAACTCATTACAGTGTCTTGGATTGAATCATTGGAAATTAATGGTTGAATCTACAACTGAAAAGAGTTCAACACGATCATCGTGCTGAGTGTAGATTCGCTTTTACGTTTGTCTACGGCAGGCGTGAAGGTGAATAGTGCATAAGATAGTCTGAGCCATTGCCTAAAGCAATGGCTCAAAGTAAATTATTTAAGCGGATGTCCCTCGGGTAACTGCTTATACAGCCACATAACAATTTTGTGCTTCATTTTCACCAAGGTCAGATCATCCTTAGCAAGAGGTTGAAGCTGCTTGTCGTGTACTAGTAAGCGGTAAATGTACTCGATTTTGTCGTCTTGAGAGTCATCAGCTTCGAATTTTGCGACGCCACGTTTTTCGGCATATAAGGTGCCGATGCGAATTGCTTCTTTAAGGAGTTGAGCTTCGTTTTTTAGCTTCTTCGCCATACTGGGCTTCTCATAAGTTTATAGTTAGGGTGAATGTGTAACATAGCTAATTTGTTTTATTTGTTGAAACGTTGCTCTAGTAGGTCGAAGACTGCACGAATACCAAATGCTTCGCCGCCAGTTGGTCGCCCAGGAAGCTTTCGATTATTCCAGGCCATTACATCAAAATGAACCCATGGAGTGTCATCAGACACGAATAATTGTAAGTAAAGCGCTGCTGTAATAGCGCCGCCAAAACCCGTGGCTGCGCTATTAAGGGTGTCAGCAATATCGCTTTTTAGCATGTCCTGGTAAGGGCTGTGTAGGGGGAGTTGCCACACAAGGTCTTGGCTGCTCTTTCCACACTCCTGCAACGAAGATGCAAGTTGTTCGTCATTGCAAAAAAAACCGGGTAACTCTGTTCCTAATGCAACTCGGCAGGCGCCGGTTAGTGTTGCAAAGTCGAATATCATGTCCGGGTTTTCGCTATCTGCTTCGGTCAATGCGTCACATAAGACTAAGCGGCCTTCAGCGTCAGTGTTGTCAATTTCGACAGTAATTCCTTGTCGTGTGGTGATTACATCACCTGGACGAAAAGCATTCGAAGATACGGCATTCTCTACTGCGGGTATTAGTACACGTAATCTGATTGGAAGAGCTTGGTCCATAATTAATTTTGCTAGCCCAAGTACGTGCGCCGCGCCGCCCATGTCTTTTTTCATAAGGCGCATAGCATTACTGGGCTTGAGGTCCAGGCCTCCGCTGTCAAAGCAAACTCCTTTGCCAACCAGTGTTATTTTTGGGGCATCTTCGTCACCCCAAGTAAGATCAATGAGCCTTGGTTCATGTACACTGGCTCTGCCAACGGCATGAATGGTAGGGTAGTTGTGCTCAAGTAGTTGGTCGCCAACAAACTGTTCGAGCTTAGCACCGTATTGCTCTGCGAGCTGCTCAGCTACGGTACCCATATCTTCAGGCATTAAGTCACTGGCTGGGGTGTTGATCAGATCTCTTACTAATGACACTGAAGAAGAAAATGCCTGTGCTTTGTTGAGTATTGCTTCTGAAGATACAGAAAGTGTTGGCAGGCTCTTATCATTCTTTTTATATTCAGTGTACCGGTAACAAGAGAGGGCCCAGGTGATTGCGAACTGAGTTTCAAACTCAGTTTGGTCTTCAAATAGCTCGCTGCACTGACTGCAATCCAGCGAGTAGCGCGCCGCAGGAATTTGTAGCGCTAGATCGCCAGCAATGAAGTAGTCACTCTTAGGGCTCATTCCATAAATGCATTGCAGTGCGCTGCCGTCACTATCCGGGATGAGGATTCCACCTTTCCCCTCATAGTTATTTGCGTTCAACCAGGTCTTAATATTTTCGGCTTGCTTTGCTACCCAGTTTTCGTAGTGTTCGCTATTGATAATAACGATTGCTGTGCTTTCTTGATTTGAAACTTCTAATACAGGAAACTGTTCGTTCATTGATTGGTAAAGCCTTCAGGAGTTAGCTGGGAGCGCGAAAGCGATATCTATGCTTTAACATCCGCGCTTTTGATAAGTTCAGTATAAACATAATCGGGAGAAAATCATTCTTCATATCGCATTACACTTTCTCGTACCGTTGTTAGTAGCAACAGCAGTCTTTGCCAAAACACGAGATTCTAAGTTCACGGTAAAAATATATCTGCTTTTGGTTGCGACAATGTTAGTCGATCTTGATCACTTACTTGCGGTACCGATTTATGACCCAGGTCGATGCAGTATTGGTTTCCACCCTCTACATAAAGAATTTATGATTCCGGTTTATGCTCTGATGGCTTTGTTTCCAGCAACTCGGTGGATAGGGATAGGCTTGCTAATCCATATGGGCCTGGATGCCCAGGATTGTTGGCGGCAAGGTTTTTATGGGGCTATTCATTAGCGAAGGATGAAACCCTCTGCATACGTAGGGCTGAAACTAACGGCATGTCCGTTCTGCGCCCCGAGACGGGCCGCCTACATAACTTTGGGTAGGCGGAGTCTCTGAGTTAGATAAGCGTGTTGCGAAGCTTTAAACTTCGAACTCACTTCCTGTCTTCTTTTCAATAAGCTTGTTCTGAAGCTTAACGTAGCGCGGCATACCGTTCTCATCGTAAGGCGGGTAGTCTTCGCCTTGAACAAGTGGAGTTAGGTATTCACGACACTCAGCAGTAATTCCGAAACCATCATCTGAAATATAGTGAATAGGCATTTTCTTTTCTTGGTTAGCAACCTGGCTAAGCGGTGCTTCACCGATAGACCACTTGTATGGAGCGGCTTGTTCGCGAACGATAATTGGCATGACTGCATTCTTACCATTTACAGCGAAATCAACAGCTGCTTTGCCCATGGCATAGGCCTGCTCAACATCCGTTGAAGAGGAAATATGGCGTGCTGCGCGTTGAAGGTAGTCGGCAACTGCCCAGTGGTATTTATAACCAAATTCATCTTTAACCATATTAGCAAGCGTTGGTGCGACGCCACCTAGTTGGGTATGACCAAACGCATCAACTGCGCCTGCGTCTGCTACAAAGCGGCCATCTTCGTACTGAGCGCCTTCAGATGCCACGACAACGCAGTAACCGTAATTTTTTACTGCTTCATCTACACGTGCTAAAAACTTCTGTTTATCAAAGGCTATTTCTGGAAATAGAATAACGTGTGGTGCTTCGTGCGCTTCGGTGCCGGCCAAACCACCAGCTGCGGCGATCCAACCTGCGTGACGGCCCATGACCTCAAGAATAAATACTTTAGTTGAGGACTCGCACATAGAAGCGATGTCCATTGCCGCTTCTTTAGTAGAAATAGCGACGTATTTTGCAACCGAACCAAAGCCCGGGCAGCAATCAGTGAACGGAAGGTCGTTATCTACGGTTTTTGGCACACCGATACAAGTAATCGGGTAACCCATTTTTTCACTTAGTTGAGAAACCTTATAAGCTGTATCTTGAGAGTCGCCGCCGCCATTATAGAAGAAGTACCCAATATCATGAGCTTTGAATACTTCGATCAGACGTTCATATTCACGCTTGTTCTCATCAAGGTTTTTCAGTTTGTAGCGGCAAGAACCAAATGCACCGCTTGGAGTGTGCTTTAGTGCGGCGATATCTTCGATGCTTTCCAGACTGGTGTCGATCAACTCTTCACGGAGTGCTCCAATGATGCCGTTACGTCCAGCGTAAACCTTACCAATTTTGTCTGGGAATTGGCGAGCTGTTTCGATTACGCCACAAGCTGAAGCGTTGATTACGGCAGTTACGCCACCTGACTGTGCGTAGAAAGCATTTTTGATAGTCATTGAATATCCTATTCTTCGATAAAAATGAAAGGTTTCATAAATTTCGCGCATCATACTGCATTTTTATGAAAGTTTCATGAGCCTGATTACTAATCAGTCGGTATCAGTCTTAAAATAAAAACTGTTGACAATTAACCTTGGCGATTCGTATCGAAAGTATAAAAAAGTGAGAGCGGTGCACTCTCACTTCTACTGTTATTCAGGTCAAAAATTAAAGCTAGCTATTAAGTTTCTTGGCAAGAATCTGATTGAACAGTTTAGGGTTTCCTTGTCCTTTAGAGGCTTTCATTAAAGGCCCCATAAATCCGCCCATAAGCTTTTTACGCTTTTTGTCATCGGCCTCTTTATACTGTGCAATCTGATCAGCCATGCCAGCGAGTACTTCGTCAACCAATGCTTCTAGCGCACCGGTATCAGATACCTGCTTTAGACCTTGTGATTCAATAATTGCGTCAACATCATCACCAGATTTTTCCCAAAGTGTATTGAATACTTTCTTTGCACCTGAAGACGACAAAGTGTTGTCTTTAACTCTAAGCACCAGTTGCCCAAGTTGCTCTGCACTGATAGGAGAATCTTTTAAGGAGATGCTGTCGCTGTTGAGTCGCGCGCTTAGCTCTCCCATTGTCCAGTTGGCAGAAAGCTTAGCGTCACCTGAAATGCTACTGGCTGTCTCGAAATAATGAGAAAGGTCTGCCTGTGCTGAGATCAAGCCTGCATCGTAACTTGATAAGCCGTATTCGGCGCAGAACCTTGCCTTTCGTGCATCAGGAAGCTCTGGCATCTCAGTTTTAATCTGATCAATAAACTCGTCAGACAATTCGACAGGAAGCAGGTCAGGGCATGGGAAGTAGCGGTAATCGTTTGCTTCTTCTTTGCTACGCATGGAGCGGGAGATATCTTTCTCTCCATCGTATAAGCGGGTCTCTTGCGTGATGCTGCCGCCATCTTCAAGAATATCTATCTGACGCTCAACCTCAAGGGCGATCGCCTTTTCCATGAAGCGGAAGGAGTTAAGGTTCTTGGTTTCGGTTCGTGTACCAAGCTCTTCCTGACCTTTGGGGCGTACCGAGATATTGACGTCAAAGCGCATTGAGCCTTGTGACATTTCACCGTCACAGATGCCAAGAGAGGTAACAATTGAGTGTAGTTTTTTGGCAAAGGCGACTGCTTCTTCACTATTGCTGATATCAGGCTCTGACACGATTTCAATAAGCGGTGTTCCCGCGCGGTTCAGATCTATGCCTGACATGCCATGGTAATCTTCATGAAGCGATTTACCGGCATCTTCTTCAAGGTGAGCGTGATGGATACGAACAGACTTCTTGCTGCCGTCCTCTAGTTCAATTTCAACAACACCAGGGCCAACGATCGGCAGGTCTAGCTGCGTGGTCTGGTAACCCTTGGGCAAGTCTGGGTAAAAATAGTTTTTACGTTCGAAAACCGAGCGTTTACCGATTTCTGCGTCGATAGCCAAGCCGAACATAACGGCGTAACGAAAGGCTTGCTCATTTGGTACAGGCAAGGTGCCAGGCAAGGCTAGGTCAACTTCGTTTGCCTGAGTGTTTGGCTCTGCGCCATAGGCAGTAGAAGAGCCGGAAAATATTTTCGTTTTGGTGGCGAGCTGGACGTGAACTTCAAGCCCGATTACTGTTTCCCATTGCATAGTGTTTCTCCAGGCTTAAATGTTCTGTGGTGCTAAGGTGTGCCAATCGGTAACTTGTTGGAACTGATGCGCGACGTTAAGCATACGTTGTTCGTCGAAGTAGTTACCAATAAGTTGCATGCCAATAGGCAGACCATTTAATAAGCCTGCTGGAAGTGACATGCCAGGCAGCCCGGCGAGGTTGGTTGAAATAGTAAAGATATCTTCAAGATACATTTTTACAGGGTCATCACCTTTGGAATTAAAGCCAAATGCTTCCGACGGAGAGGTTGGGCCTAAGATCAAATCAACTTCTTCAAAGGCGCTGACGAAGTCATTCTTAATTAAACGGCGAACCTGCTGTGCTTTTCTGTAATAGGCATCGTAGTAGCCGGCGGATAGGGCGTAAGCACCTATTAGAATACGTCGTTTAACTTCATCGCCGAAGCCTTCAGAGCGGGTGCGCTGATACATGTCCATCAGATCTTTCGGGTCGTCACAACGGTGCCCAAAGCGAACGCCGTCAAAGCGTGACAAGTTTGCAGAACATTCTGCTGGCGCAATCACGTAGTAGGCCGGTACTGACAGGTCAGAATGTGGTAGCGACACTTCTTTAAACGTCGCTCCCAGCTTTTCCAGCTCCTTAATAGCGGTTTGCAATACATCCTGCAATTCAGCGCTTAAGTGCTCGTTGAAAAACTCTTTTGGTAGACCAATTCGGAGGCCTTCAAGTGAGTTATTCAAGTTCGCTGTGTAGTCTGGTACTTCGCGGTCTAGGCTGGTTGAGTCCTTGGCGTCATGTCCTGCAAGCACGTTCAGCATCATTGCCGCATCTTCTGCAGTGAGAGCCATCGGGCCAGCTTGGTCAAGACTTGATGCGAAGGCAATCATTCCGTAGCGTGAAACACGGCCGTAGGTTGGTTTTAATCCGGTTAAGCCGCAAAGAGAAGCAGGCTGGCGAATAGAGCCGCCGGTATCGGTTGCGGTTGCTATTGGCACAAGTCGAGCGGCAACGGCAGCTGCTGAACCGCCAGATGAACCACCGGGTACAAGTTGCTCTTCTTGGCTCCAAGGGTTGATAACTTTGCCAAAATAACTTGTCTCGTTAGATGAGCCCATCGCGAATTCATCCATGTTTGTTTTACCTAAACAAACTGCGCCCGCATTTTTAAAATTGCTGACGATGGTGGCGTCATAAGGCGGAATAAAGTTATCTAGCATTTTTGAGGCGCAGGTAGTTAACACGCCTTCGGTGCAGAAGATGTCCTTATGTGCAAAGGGAATACCTGTCCAGGGTGTTGCCTTGCCGCTTGCGATAATCTCATCGGCTGCTTTCGCCTGTGCAAGCGCTTGTTCTTCGGTAACGGTAATGAAACTATTATATTGGCCGTCAAGCTTCTTGATTCTGTCTAGAAAGTATTGGCTGAGC
>NZ_LWGG01001120.1:0-960 GCF_001635365.1 Oleiphilus sp. HI0128
TCAGTAAGTATCAATTAAAAGAGATGCTCGAGTTTATCAAGGGGGGCGGTGAGGTTTGGTATGCTCCTGATCAGGATTTCGGTAAACGCTGTGACCTATTTGTTCCTTTCTTTGGTGTTAGTACGGGTTGTATCTCTACACCAAGTTGGATTGCGCGTGAAACGGGAGCGACTGTTTTGCATGTCGCACCGTTTAGGCTACCAAATGGTCAATATGAAGTCATTTTCTCACCCGTTTTTGAAGGTTTTGGTGAGGACCCGCAAAAGGATGCGCAGCTTTGGAATCAGGCGCTAGAGGCAGCAATTAAGCGTCATCCTGAACAATATCTATGGCAGCATAAGCGCTTCAAAACCCGTCCTGATGGAGAAGGGCCAGTTTATCAGTAGTTGCCGCTATGAATAGGTATTGTGGAGTTCTGCGTATTCAAAACAAAGCTCTAGCCAATTTCGTATGCCAGGGCTTAGGTATTTGTCCTTATGTGTGATGATATAAAATTTTCGTTTGAAATCTCTCTGTGGTGTTTTTAAGGCAATTAGCGATGAGCGTTTGAAAGCATCGTTTAAGGTAACTTTCGACAAACACCCAATCCCCATACCTGACTCTACTGCCCGTTTGATGGCTTCGGTATGTTGAAGTTCGAGTTCAATATTAAGTTCATGAAGCACTCCCTGCATTGCGTTATCGAATGCTTGCCGTGTTCCTGAACCTGCCTCTCTCAGAATCCATTTTGCTTTGCTTAGCTGTTGGTCACTAACGTATGAAAGCGTACTTAGCTCAGATTTCGGGTCGCAGAAGACCACTAACTCATCATCCATCCAAGGCCTAATGTTTAAGTCGGGGTGAGACACCTCGCCTTCGATTAGCCCCACATCGAGCTCAAAGTTTGCGACTTGCTCGGTAATTTTAGTTGTGTTGCCAACGCTTAGTGCTGCTTTAGCGGTCGGGAATTTACCTTTGAAC
>NZ_LWGG01001121.1:0-1027 GCF_001635365.1 Oleiphilus sp. HI0128
AAAGTGAAAAACTCGATCAGATCCAATGCTGGATTTTAGCTTTGCAAGAAGATACTTTTGAGTCGGTAGCGTTAGATGACATCATTGACCAAGCAGACAATATTCCTGTGCTCTTTGGTTTGGATAAAGCCCCAGGAAAACACGATGAGCAATATATTTCGTGGGAACGACGACTAGTCAGTAAACTAGAAGAGCATCTTGGTTGCATTGATATTCTAGAATCAGAAGACTCTATACTCGCTCTAGACTCCCAGGCCACCAATCACGTCGCAATAGATAAAGCTCAGTCTAAGCCCGTTTTCAGCCAGCCTTCAGACATCGAAAAGGCACCCAGACTGTCTCATCCGCCATCTAAAGACGTTTGGGTTCTAGCAGCCTCACTCGGTGGTCCTGCAGCGGTGAAAGAGTTCCTGGATGAAATTCCATCTACGATCAGAGCCGGCTTTCTTTATGCTCAGCATGTCGATGCCCACTTCTCGGGCGTACTAACACGCGTCTTAGGCCGTCATTCAATGCTCGACCTAAAGCCTATAACCGACTGCTGTTTAGTTAAAGATGGCGAAGTTCTCGTCGTTCCTGTCGACAATGAAGTCTGCTTTTCATCTAATGGTGTCTCAATTAGAGACAATGAATGGGAAGGACCCTATGGTCCATCAATTGACCATTTATTAAGAAATCTGTTTGCGCATTATGGAAAACGTTGCCATGTGATCGTATTTAGCGGCATGGGGAATGACGGCTCGTTGATGGCACCTACGATGCATAAGCAAGGCTGCTCAGTATGGACTCAAGCACCAGATGGGTGTGCGAATGGCTCGATGCCGCAATCTGTGATTGATCTTGAATGCAGTGCATACACCGCATCTCCAAAAGACCTGGCTCGAGCATTAATTAATAAAGTTGGCTGCTACAGTGCACCTGACGCCAGTGCTAGCAATTTAGAAACAAACAAAGGAGTTTAATTGTGTCGGATGCTCAAAGTGTTATCTCTAGCCTATATCTACCGGTTAGTAATACCCAGCTCTTA
>NZ_LWGG01001122.1:0-768 GCF_001635365.1 Oleiphilus sp. HI0128
CCCCGGATTGCGATAGTTGTTCACCTGAATACCTGAAGCTGATACCAAAATCAGCGTTAAACTTAACAGCGAGCGGCAGAAAAACTAGCCCTGTAACTATGGTAAAAAAATTATTCTCGAATATTAAAGGTAGTTTCGAGAATATATTGACAGGGAAGGACAACTTGATTCTGGAAAATATGAAAGCAAAAATTCCTACCCAAAGCAGTACGACGAAGATTAAGAGCGTGTTGCCTGGGTTTACAAAGTTTATGTGCGGCCCTAAAAACACCATCATTATAAGAGGCACAAAATAAAACACGAAGAAATATGGCGCAATGACGCTCCAACCAATATTTTTCATGTATAAATAAGACCTATCTGTATTTGTAACTGCCTAATATTTTTAGCCACAGATAATTCGCTCTCAAGATTATAATAGTCCCAAGATAAGCCAATCGGTTTATACCAAATCAAATTCTCAGCAAGCTTTTTAGCGTAAGCATCTTTTAGCAAGGAGGAAGAGGCTGAAATAACGACCCGAGCTCTAGAAAAATCTTTGTCAAATGGAAGATCGCAGCTAGATAGAGATACACGGCAGATTAACATCAAAACTTTAAGCTTCAATCCAGCGAGTTTATCCGAAGGGTGAAACCTAACAAATATTGAACTGTCACTTTGTTTTGATAAATACCGAAATAGGGTTATCGTTTTTACAATATAGAATTGATGAGAAAAACAAACTAATACATCAATCGGTACTGCACTATATTCGGGCTGCAATGACTC
>NZ_LWGG01001123.1:0-1151 GCF_001635365.1 Oleiphilus sp. HI0128
AAGCCACCGATATAGTCATTGAGACCCGTTTCTTTAGGTGCAATAAAGTCAGCTAGTGATAAGCTAAATTGATTGCCCGCTTTGTCAGATTGCTGGCGTAGGTGATTCAGGCTTAGATTTACCTTAGATCGACTTTCGTCTGCAAATACAGTAATTTCATCATCGCCTTGAGCGTTTGCTGGCCAAAATCCGATAACAGCCTTGGCTTTTAGTTTTTTATTGCTTATCAGATCCTTGAGCATTTTTTGTGCATCATTGAAAAGACTCTGAGCAGCTTCACCGATATGCTCATCTTTTAATATTTTCGGGTATTTTCCAACCAGGTCCCACGTGATAAAAAACGGAGTCCAATCGATATAGTCAACTAATTCTTCAAGTGGGTAGTCTTCAAAGATTTTGGTGCCGGTAAATTTCGGCTTAGGTGGTTCGTAGCCGCTCCAATCAAGTGACAGCTTGTTTGCTACTGCTTTTTCATAGCTTAGGAAGCTGGACTTGGCGCTGCGGTTTTTACGACGTTCGCGTACCGTCTCATATTCCACCTTCACGTTCTCGACAAAGGTGTCACGCTGTGTATCACTTAACAAAGAGGTAGCAACACTGACACTACGTGAGGCATCTGTGACATAGACTGAAATATTATTTTGATACTGAGGTTCTATCTTCACAGCGGTGTGAGCCTTAGAGGTCGTTGCACCACCGATCATTAGTGGTATATCCAAGCCTTCTCGCTGCAGCTCTTTTGCGATATGGACCATTTCGTCAAGCGACGGTGTGATTAGGCCACTAACTCCAATAATGTCTACATTATGTTCTTTGGCGGCAGCAAGTATTTTATCGGCAGGAACCATTACACCAAGATCTATTACTTCATAGTTGTTGCACTGTAAAACGACACCAACGATATTCTTGCCGATATCATGTACATCGCCTTTAGCGGTGGCCATTAGGATTTTACCCTTGGTCGTTTGTTTATCACTTTTTTCTGCTTCAATGAAGGGGACGAGATGTGCGACTGACTGTTTCATTACCCGGGCGCTTTTAACGACTTGTGGTAAGAACATTTTACCTCGCCAAATAGGTCGCCTACGACATTCATTCCATCCATTAAAGGGCCTTCGATGACCTCAATTGGTCTCGCTGCTTTGACGCGA
>NZ_LWGG01001124.1:0-1536 GCF_001635365.1 Oleiphilus sp. HI0128
AATCAATACCAAGCTTATCCTGCAGCCCTTTAGCAAAGTATGTAAAACCGCCCGATAAAATAGCAGTCTTGTAACCCAGGCTTTTTAGCGTTGAGATCAACCTTTCTGCACCTTCAGTCATCTTAAGGCGCGCAGCTACTTTGCTTAGCACTTCTTCGCTCAAACCTTCCAATAAACCAACACGCCGAGCAAAGCTCTCAGTAAAATCAATCTCACCACGCATGGCTTGCTCGGTGATTTCAGATACCTGATCTCCGACACCCGCTTCTTTCGCCAGCTCATCGATCACTTCTGCTTCAATTAAGGTGGAATCCATATCAAAAACCACCAAACGACGATTACGGCGATAAATTGTGTCTTCCTGGAAGGCGATATCGACGTTAAGCTCACTGGCAATCTTTAAAAAGTCAGCTCTCAACGCCTCAGCATCCGGCACATTTCCGCGAACAGAGAACTCCAAACATGCCTGGCTCGACTGAGGATCGACATCCAAACCACGACGCCCGGACAGTCGGGTAATGTTGTCGATATTCAAATCATGCTCCGCAGTCACTTCAGAGACTTTAGCAATTTGCTCTGCAGTGATCAGGCGAGAAAGCAAGGTAACGATATAGCGCGCTTTACCCTTTCCTTCGACCCAATGCATATACTCTTCAGCACTCACAGCCTGAAAAGTAACTTGGAGGTTCAGCTCGTGCATACGGAACAAAAGCTCCTTCATCACTCCAGAAGAACTGCCTTCATTTGGCACTTCAACCAGAATCCCCCAGGTAAGGTGATCATGAATAACAGCTTGGCCAATATCCAGAATATTCAATTCATATTGCGCCATAATACCTGTAATTTCAGAGGTTAAGCCGGACTTATCACGCCCTGAAACATTAATCAGAATAATTTCACTCAATTACTTCACCTTTTGCCTGCTTAGGCTCATTTTTTACAACTTCCATGCGATCAACTTTCTGCAGCCCTCTAGGAAGCTTATGCCCTCGCCTGCCACGTTCTCCGACATAATGCGTTAAGTCTGAGAATTTTAACTTCAAGTGACGCTTGCCTGAATGAATCACTAAATGATCATCTTCAGCAAAAATTGCCACGGACACCAACCACTCCTCACCACTTTGAACTCGAGCAGAAGGAATACTGATTATTTTGTTACCCTTTCCCTTCGCCAGTTCTGGCAGATCCTTCACGGGAAAGACCAACATCCGCCCTTCGTTACTCACTGCTGCGATATAATTGCCCTCAACAGTACCTAGCATTTGAGGCGACATAACTTCCGCCCCTTTAGGTAAGGACAAAGCAGCCTTACCGGCTTTATTCTTGCTCTGCAAGTTAGAAATATTGCTAATAAAGCCGTAGCCAGCACTGCTCATCATCAATAGTTTCTGATCTGGTTCACCAAGCACGACCGCTTTAAACGTTGCGCCCGAAGGCGGGTTGATCTTACCGGTCAAGGGCTCTCCCTGGCCTCTTGCTGACGGCAAGCTATGTGTCGGCACGGTATAAGAGCGCCCGGTAGAATCAATAAACACG
>NZ_LWGG01001125.1:0-889 GCF_001635365.1 Oleiphilus sp. HI0128
CGCCATACATTTTAATTTGCAATTCGTTGTTGGTTTTACGTTGTATCCAATCAATCCCTTTCTGCCAAACCGGTGGTAAATGAGAAACAGGAGGCGCCGGGTGTGCAAACTTCCACTGTGTCACTTTGCCACTCGTCGGGATCGAACCACCCTCCTCTAGCAACCAGGCGTCAACAGGTGTCGCGGAATAGGAAGTTGACGCGCCACTCATGAAGGCCAACACAAACCCAAGCATACGAAGCATTGCTTTAATTCTCTTAAACAACTCTTTTTATCTTTTATTATCGATATTGTTAACACTTAACGCCTGACTGACAGCCAGTTGGATATCCATAATTATGACAAATATCAATTCATGGACTACATTGTATAAACCTACAGTTCTATAAGAGATTGGTCAACGTGTCAGCCACAATCACCGACGATATTCCCTATTCAGGTTACTGCGCCCCTGGCTATGAAGCCGTGAAGGAGGCTTTTCTAGTAAACCTCAAAGAACGGAATGAAATTGGCGCTAGCGTTGCCGCCTATAATCACGGCGAAAAGGTAGTCGACTTATGGGGGGGGGGGTTATAAGGATAAAGGTAAAACACAACTCTGGGAGGAGGATACTCTTTGCTGCGTTATGTCCGTTACCAAAGCTATCGCTTCCCTCGCTGTACTCTCACTTGCGGACAGAGGAATCATCGATCTCGACCAGCCTGTCTGCACGTATTGGACAGAGTTTGCTCAGGCGGGAAAAGACAAAATCACAGTACGCTGCGTTTTGGCTCAACTCGCAGGCGTTCCTGTTGCCGATGCAGCGCCTGCCGGTTCCCTCTATCAAAAAGGGGTTGTCGAGCAAGCATTAGAAGTTCAAGCACCACTTTGGCCCGCAGGCTCTACTCCC
>NZ_LWGG01001126.1:0-1784 GCF_001635365.1 Oleiphilus sp. HI0128
CCTGGTTCTAGAGAGACTCGCTACCTAGCTGGGGCTGAGATTAAAGAGCAGATGTTCTGGGTTCCCCAGACGGGTGATATCGGTTTAGGTTTGAGCATCATTAGCTATGCGGGGCAAATTCAGTTTGGTTTGGTTGGCGATGCAAAGCTGTTCCCTAACCCTGAGCGTATTGTGAAGCACTTTGTTGAACAGCTCGAGAAGCACCGTACTGACATCGTATCAAGTTATATTGAAGACCTTGTTCAGCCTGTGATGGCCTCGTAACTAGCAGTCCTTGAGTGTTTGTTAGGATCTAAAAAGTATCCAGTATATGAATCGTTCATTATTACTGGATACTTCTAGTGTAAATTCAGTATCATTACCTGCTTTAAGGCTGCGAGCGACGAAAGCTTGCTGTTCGAAACTCCTTTGAAAGTAAAGTTAGGTAGCTTATGTCCGATAGTCCGTCACTCAATGCTAATGACCAAGTTCCACTTAAGCATAAACTCAACTTGGAAACTGCTAGAGCTCCCTGGCGCGAGCTACAGACTTTCTTCGCCTCGGGCATGGTGCTATACGTTGCTCCGGGTCTTGATCTATTGTTGGTGGGCGAGCAGTTTGCGGCAGATAATGCTCCGATCTTCAAGGAATGGCTAGCCTCGGGGCAGGTTGCCCAGGTTTCAGATGATCAGGCCTTAGCCTGGTATGAGGCCGATGCCGAACTGTGGACTTTAGTGATTAAACCTTGGATTCTAGTCCAGGCGGTTTCTAAATAAACTTAGTTCTGAGAATGCTAGTAAATATGTCCATTTTTATTAGCATAGCTGTTTAGTACGGCTTTGGCTTCGTCTCGGCAGACTTCAGTTATTACTTCTATCTTTCTTTTTTCAAGACCCGCTTTCCAAGCATTGGGTTTATCTCCTTCGTCAAAGCCTATCGCTTCGGCATCTTTGCCTGTTGCCGCACAGACGACGCGATGAATACCTGACCAGGGGATTGCTCCCAGGCACATAGCGCAGGGTTCGGTACTGGTAAGCAGTTCTAACCGGTGCTCGGATTTTGCTAGTTCGTAACTACCCAGTTGTTGTTGAGCCAAGCTGATAGCAAGGATTTCTGCGTGTAATATTGATAGACCTTGGCTTGTGACCAGGTTGACACCTAAAGATATCAGTTTGCCAGACTCGGTCTCAAAAACGCCTGCGGCAAAGGGGCCGCCAGTATCTTTATTAATGTTTCTTTGTGATGCCGCGATGACGAACTTCATTCGCTCGCTCAGGCTTTCACTTATCTGGTAGCTAGCACGATATTCACTTAACCAGTTAGGAAGCTGGATTTCTAAAGAGTTTGCGTAGGGGTCAATCATCTTTTACACGGCTTTTAAGACTGAGTAACTGGCGGTTATGTGTTTTCGAGAGTGTGATAATAGCCAGAATCGCGCCTACCAGTGCAATTGCCATATCAGATTGAGTATCCCAATTATCGCCTTGAGTACCTAAAAATGCTTCTGCTGCCTGGTCTGATAAGAGTGCGACCCACCATTCGATAAGTTCATAAAATGCGCTGAAGGCCAAGCATATGCTAATAATATAGAAATTGAGCCAGCTGACGCCGTTAACGACCTGCTTTCGAATAAGGATTTCTCTGGCAAGAATGGCTGGGACAAAGCCTTGTGCGAAATGGCCAACTTTATCGTAATTGTTGCGGTCCAAGTCCCAGGCTTCTTTTATCATGTCGAACAAGGGGACTTCTGCGTAGGTGTAATGTCCACCAATCATTAAAATGATACAGTGAATCAGGATTAGGAA
>NZ_LWGG01001127.1:0-1010 GCF_001635365.1 Oleiphilus sp. HI0128
CTTGGCATCATTTTGTCTGACAATCTTGATCACTTCCTGGCCAGGTATCGCTGCAAAGCCATGCACCCCCAAGACGGATAAAAACATTTCGTAAACAGCAGATTTATTCATTGAAGCATTAGAAATAACCGTGACCTTACCCTTAACTCGAGGGTCAATAACAAAGCTATAACCTGTTATATCGGCAACCTGACTAACAAATGCTCTGACATCCGCATCCTTCAGATTTACCTTCCAGGTTTGCTCCTCACCGAAGGCACTCCCGCTAAATACCAGCGCGGCACAAACAACCAAGTGCACCAACCTGAGACGGACCATACTGAACATGTTCTTTCCTAATGTAGACTTCATAACAATCACTTTACACTTAAGTCATTTGCATTACTGGGCTTGAGCCCGCAATTTTTTTATCTCAAAGGGTAGTTAATATAAAAGCTGGCGCCATCTCGCATCACTTCTACTTCCAAACTACCTTGCTCATAGAGACTTTTCATTAACTCTTTATCGCGCTGAATATCACCAAGGTTATGACCATTCACCGAGCGTATCACATCACCCTTGTTAAGATTTAGCCCCGACAACATTGGGTTTCCACCTTGGTAAACATACCCCTCTGAAGAAGCTTTCAGCCCAACTGAGCCCAATGCAGCGACAGGATCTTCCTGTAAGCGCTCTGCAGCCTCATCCATAAATTGCTGAGGCGTTTCTACTGATTCCACCCTTGCTCTTCTTTTCGGCTGGGCTTTAACCGGCGTTACCTTAGAAAAACTGCTACTGCCTTTGATGCTCTTCTTTTCTTCAAAAGCCAAAGTTTCTAGCCTTCCGTTACGCCTCAAGAGAATACGATCACTATATACCTCTTCCAAAGTGGCCCTGCCTGGTAGGGCATCACCTATGCCATAGTAATCCGCCTTCTTGCCAATCTCTTCTACTATAGCACCCGATGCGCCAGCCTGCTCTGACATAAAAACACCTTTTAATGCTAACCTTAAGCTGGTCTTAGGCGCTTC
>NZ_LWGG01001128.1:0-836 GCF_001635365.1 Oleiphilus sp. HI0128
AAGTGCGATTGAAAGTTAGGATAAAAGCTGTAACACAGCGCCACGTTGACTATTCGCTTGTCCTTGTACGGCGATCTGTACCTGATCTCTTATTTGGCTCGCAGCTAGGTCTGAGGCCACCTGAGCATAGTCAGTGTCACTGATTCGGCTCCTCGCTTCAGCCGTATTAACTTTGGATATGGCGATATTATCGATCGAACTCTCGACTCGATTGCTAACGGCACCAAGTTCTGATTGGCGGGATAGTACTAGCTCAGATGCTTGGTTTAAGGTTTCTAATGACTTGCTAGCTTGCTCAGCTGAACTTAAGTCTACGTCTTCAAAGCCTAATTCTTTGATCTCTTTGGCTAAGTCTTTGCCTTCGAGTTGAATGCTCTTTCCTGGTTGATCCAGTTGAATATTGAAGTCTTGTTCACCACTGAGTAGGGCCTTGCCATTGAAGTTAGTGTTTTCGAGAATGCTATTTGAGTCTTCAATCAAGAGATTTGCTTCTTCTTGCAAGGCTTGTCGGTCTTGTGTGGATAGCGCACCGTTACCAGCTTGAATCGTCAACTCTTGTATACGACCAATGTTATCGTTAAGGCTTTTCAGTGCTCCGTCGGCAACCTGAATTGCGGAAATGGAGTCATTGGCGTTACGGATGCCTGCATCAAAAGCACCTAGTTGGCTATTCAAGCGTTCAGATATTGCTGCGCCTGCTGCATCATCAGCTGCGCTATTAATCCGGCTTCCTGAACTGAGCTGCTGCAGTTGTCTATCAGTTTGGGACGCACTGGAAAGGCTTTGAGGGCTGCCAATGCCGCCGTTGAGTGAAATAGTCATGATGATTGCTCCCG